>JAYZAM010000140.1:0-7754 GCA_036339715.1 Pseudomonadota bacterium
GAAGGCAAAGTTGTTGAACTGAAAGATCTTTTTGAACCTCTGGGGTTTGAGGTCCTATCCGGATTAGAGCTGGACCTGCCAGAACCCGATGAGACAGAGTTTACGTTTGAAGGCAATGCTCTGATCAAGGCGCGGGCTGCAGCGCAGGACACAGGTGCCCCAGCTTTGTCCGATGATAGCGGACTGGAAGTCAGGGCGCTGGGCGGTATGCCGGGCGTGCACACGGCCATCTGGGCGGGTCAGCCGAGAGACTTTTACAAAGCGATGGAAAAAGTTGAGCGCGAGTTGATTGCCATTGACGCTCAAGACCGCAGCGCAAATTTCGTCTCCTGCCTGGCCGTGGCCTGGCCGGATGGGCATGAGGTGACGTTTCGCGGTGAGGTGCACGGTACACTGACCTGGCCGCCACGCGGTGAAATGGGATTTGGCTATGATCCGGTTTTCGTCCCGAACGGGTTTGATGTGACCTTTGCTGAGCTGCAGCCAGACCAAAAACACGCGATGAGCCACCGGGCAGTGGCCTTTGAAAAGCTGAAAGCGGCATTGCTCTAATGCTCGCGGTGGGTCCGGAATATGGGTTTGGGCTTTACGTTCACTGGCCCTATTGCGCTCGGATCTGCCCCTATTGCGATTTCAATGTCTACGCTGCCAAGGATCGGGACACCGCGCCTCTGCTCGACGCGATTGTCCAGGACATTTTCCGCCATCGAGACGCGCTGCCAGACCACCCGGAATTGGATTCGGTCTTTCTCGGTGGTGGAACACCCTCGCTGTTAAACGGGGATCAGATGGCCCGCATTGTTGAGGCGGCGAAAGATGCCTTCGGGCTGCGGCCTGGGGCCGAGATCACTCTGGAAGCCAACCCGAACGATATTCTCATTGGTCGCCCCGACGCCTGGCGCAAGGCCGGGGTGAACCGTCTATCGATTGGCATTCAGTCGCTTGAAGACGAAGCGCTTGAATTTCTCGGGCGGGACCATGACGCGGCTGGCGCGATCGAGGCTGTAAAAAGCATTCAACCGATGTTTGAGAACCATTCCATCGATCTGATCTATGCGCGCCCTGGGCAATCGGAGACGGATTGGTCTGAAGAGCTTAAACGGGCGCTGGATCTCGGAGCCCCGCATCTCTCGCTTTACGAGCTCACGATCGAGACCCGGACCGCTTTCGGCAAACGCGCCGCGCGCGGCGAACTGGTGCCGATGCTGGATGATGAGCAGGCAGATTTATACGAGAGAACACAAGATATTTGTGAGGCAGCGGGTTTGATGGCTTACGAGGTGTCAAATCATGCGCGCGCACCAGAGTTGGAGTCCCGGCACAATCATATCTACTGGGCGAGCGGTGACTGGATCGGCGTCGGCCCTGGGGCGCACGGTCGGCTGACCATTGATGGCGTGCGGCACGCGAACGAAGCTGCGCGCCGGCCCGCCGACTATATCAGCCAAAAGCAAACAACCGTTTCGACGCTCTCGACCTCCGAATCCGCGCGGGAATATCTGGCGATGGCGCTGCGCCCTCTTGCAGGGATGAACCTTGCGCGCTTTGAGAGCTTGTTTGGAAACGCGCCCGCCCCGGAAACGATCGAGGATTTGATCGAAAACGGCTATGCAACGCTCGACGATAATACACTGAAACTCACGATTCAGGGGCGCCTCATCGCCGATTATGTTGCGAGCCTGCTGGTGCCTTATTGATAGCGGGACAAGGCCTCATCCAAGATCCGTTCAAGATCCTTGATGGTGGTCACGTGCTTCATTGTGTGACAGTGCGGACGGTAGCGCGGTAATTCGCTATCGCCGCTTCCCCACAGGCTCTCACCCTCCGGCGTCAACCAGATGACCCGCTTCACGCGTGATGCAGCTTCCCTAAACAGGTCGAGCCGAGGGTCACCGTAATTCGAGCGGCCATCGCCCAGAATAATCAATGTCGTCCGGCGATCTAAAACGCTCCAATGATTCATTTTCAGATCCGAGAGCGATTGACCATAATCAGTCGAGCTCATGCCGATCGAATTGACGATTTTATCCATCGCAGCCGCGAAGTCCTGCGTCTCCAGCGTATCACCGACATCTTCCAGACGCCCAGAAAAGGCAAAAGATTCGATGTCCGGGACCACTTCATTAAGGCTGTAGAGCAGCATTAAGAAGAAGCGCACGACGCGCGCCACAGACCCGGAAACATCGCATACCGCCACGATCTTGGCGCGGTCTCGTTTGGTCTGCTTCCAAGCAAGATCAAAAGGCACGCCATCAAAGCCAGCGTTCGCTCGAAGCGTTTTACGGACATCCAATTGTCCGCGATTTTTCTTGCGGCGACGCCTGGAATGCTTTGAGGCCAGCCGTTTCGCGATCTTCTGAACCAGCACCTGCATTCGTCCCAAATCACGCACATCGAGCGCGGTGAGCGCCGTTTCCGCCAAAACATCTTCCCGGAAGGCCAGGGTCGCGCCGGCCCCATAGGTCTCAAAGGCCTGTTTGGCGTGTTCACGCGCGCGCGAAAACATCTGCTTACGGCCCTCGATCAACTCCTCCGCATAAGCTTGTCCGTCCTCGGTGCGCTCTCGAAAGGCCTGCATCATCTCACCCTCAAGACGTTCTACGCCGAGGGATTTCATCATTTGCTGAGCGTAATAAGAAATCTGCGTCGAAAAGCGGATCTCTTGCAGGCCGGCTTCCTGCCCGGCGCGCTCCATCGCCATGGCGATGGCGGTTTCATCGCCAGTTTCCAACAGGTCGAGCAAATCACCCGGACCATCTCCATCCGAAGTGGTCTCTTCGTCTTGAGGCTCTGCGGGCTCGCTTTGTGGAATGGTCTGGCGAGAGAAATAAAGGTCGAACAAGCGATCGTGTGCCAGCTTCTCAGTTGGCGATTTTGCTAGAACACAGCGCAGCGTGTCGAGCAGACGTTGGCGATCGGCATAGCCGATCAGTTTAACCGCCTCAGCCGCATCAATCGCTTCTCCGGTCGAGACGCGGACATCTGCAGAGCGCAGAGCGCGAATAAAATCGGTGAGAACCTGCTCGGCCATTTACCCGGTAGATGCCGCAGCCCGCGCGAGCGTCCGCACGTCTTTGTCCACCGCCTGAATGTCACTTTCATGCTTTAGAAGGACGTTCAGGGTCGAGCGCACCATGTCCTCATCGAGCTCGGTGGCGTGCATCAGGAGGAGGGTACGCGCCCAGTCGACGGTTTCTGAAATCGAGGGCCGCTTGCGAATATCGAGATCCCGCAGCCCCTGCACAAACTCCACCAATTGCTTGAGCAGGGCATCAGACACATCCGGGACACGTGCGCGCACAATCGCCTGCTCGCGTTCAGCCTCGGGGAAGTCGATATGCAAGTGTAGGCAGCGCCGCTTTAAGGCGTCGCCAAGCTCGCGAATATTATTTGAGGTCAGGATGACAAGCGGCTGGACTTGCGCGCGGATCGTCCCAATCTCTGGCACAGTGACCTGATAATCTGAGAGGACTTCGAGCAAATAGGCTTCAAACTCTTCATCTGATTTATCGATCTCGTCGATCAGCAGGACAGAGCCCTGATCCTGCTTCATCGCGGTCAGGAGCGGGCGCGGTTCCAGGAATGTCTCTGAATAAAACAGATCCTCAAACGAGGTGAGCTTATCAAACGCCGCGTTTAGTGTACCCGCGCCATCCATCACTTCGCCGAGTTTTTCCTTCAGAAGCTGCGTATAGAGGAGCTGCTTGCCGTATTTCCATTCGTAGAGCGCCTTGCCCTCATCAAGCCCTTCATAGCATTGCAGACGATTAAGTGAGACGTCGAGAAACCGGGCCATTGAGGCCGCAAGATCTGTCTTTCCGACCCCCGCCGGCCCTTCGATCAGGATCGGCTTGCGCAGATGGTGTGCGAGATAAATCGCGGTCGAGATTTTTCGCGTTGAGATATAGCCAACTGACGCCAAACCAGCGGTAATTGCGTCAATCGAGGTGAGAGGTTCATAGCCCGTCTTTGTCATGGCTTCCTCGTAAACACCCGTTTCCGCACCCGCAAGAATGACCTTGAGGCAAGCGCACTGGTCAAAGCAGATGACGAAAGCTAGGCTTATTCAAAGACAAACACGGAGCTTATTATGCGATCGTTTCTGCTCGGGGCCCTCGCCCTTTCCCTTGCAAGCGCCTGTCAGGCCCAGGACGCGATTGAGGTTGAGGTGACCGACGCCGAAATCGAGTCCGCCCTAGCGCCCGACTGGCGTGACGTCTCGCCGGAAAACCTGATCCTGATCGAGACAAAATATGGCGATATCGTTGTTGAACTGAACCCGGATTTCGCGCCCAATCATGCCAATCAGTTCAGGCAATTGGTACGCGATGACGTGTATAATGGCATTCGCTTTTATCGTGTGATCGAGGCTTTTGTGGCCCAAGGCGGCTTGCAAGAAGACGAGGTGATCGAAAACTATCCGACGCTGGTAAATGAGAATGACCGTCCGTTGTCCGACGCGCCCTTCATTCCACTCGGCAATGCAGACCTGTTCGCGCCGATTGTTGGACATATGGATGGATTTGCCGTCGGACGCAGCGAAACTCTTGAAAAAGAATGGCTTTTGCACTGCCCGGGTGCGCTCGCCATGGCCCGCGACACAGATCCGGATTCCGGCAGCACAGAGTTTTACATTGTACTCGATGCACAGCGTTATCTTGACCGAAACCTGACTGTCTTCGGCCGTGTTATTGATGGCATGCAATATGTGCAGAAACTGAAGCGCGGTGTTCGAGCAATTGGAAACGGCGTCATTCAGGCACCTGAGGTTGGCGACGAGATCCTGTCCATGACGGTTGCAGCGGATATGGATCCAGTTATTCGCCCCGCCTATCAGGTGCAGGCGATGCCAAGCCAGGCGTTCGAGGACGCAAAAACGGCGAAGCGCGTTCGGGAAGAGGATTTCTTTTACAGAAAGCCGCCCGAGGTGCTCGACATTTGTGGGTTTGAAGTCCCGGTTCGGAAGACGCCCGAATAAACCTAGCTCGCCAGACGTCCGCGAAGCTCGACGGATGAGACGTGCCCAGCGGCCCGCGACATCAGAACATCTGCAATTGTTGCGACCAGCTCGGGCCCAGCGATCGGCTTTTTCAGAGCGCGATCCGCACCCATGGCGACGCATGCGCGGCGGCGCTCAGCTGAGATGTCCGCCGTCAGCGCAATCACAGGCGTTGCTGCATTCAAACCGCCCCGGCGACGAACCCCGTCAATGAATCCCAAGGCTTCGCCATCCGGCAGGTGCAAATCTGTTAAAATCGCCTGAAACTGGGTCAGCGCTATATAAGACTTTGCGGCATGCAGCGTCCCGGCATGATGAACGGTCCAGCCGGCATTCTCGAGCGCGTTGATCACAACCATGGCTGAGGCTTCGTGATCCTCGACAAGCAGGACATCTCCCAGCTCGAATTTGCCTTTGCGCGGCACAGGTGTCGAGCGCTGCGCCTCCGCAATGGGTCGTTCAACCGGCACAGCAAGGGTGAAGACACTGCCCGTCTTAATCGTATTGTTCGCATGTGTAAGTTGTCCGCCAAGCGCGGTCGCGAGCGCGCGGGAAATCGTCAGGCCGAGCCCCCAGCTCTTGACCCCATCGATCTCGGGTCCCTTCTCAAACACTTGCATGAATTGCGCGCGTTGCTGTTCTGAAAGTCCCCGCCCCGTATCCGCAACGGACAGTGTGAGCATGAGCGTTTGTCCAACAGGCTGCGTCGACAAGGTTACTGCGACTTCGCCTTCACGCGTAAATTTCAGAGCGTTGGAAATGAGATTGTTTGCGATCTGACGGATACGTCCGCTATCCGCGAGGACGTGGTGGGGGCCGTCTGGAATGAACCCAACCCGCAGCGCGAGCCCTCTGCGCGATGCTTCTGTCGACCAAAGACGCCTTAGATCATTAGACAATTCCGTGAGGTCGGTGGCTTCGCTTCGAACTTCGAGGCGGCCAGCTTCGATACGCGCAAAATCGAGAGTGTCGGTAAGAATACGGTCCAGCGTCTCACTTGAGCGCACAATTGTCTGGGCGATGTCTTTCTCATAATCATCGCTGACCCGATTGAGTAACATGTCCGACAATCCCATAATGGCCGTCAATGGGGTCCGGATTTCATGCGCGAGCGTACCAAGCAGTGGCAGATCAGCCGCCGAGTCTGCGGCGATCCGTTGATCGGCACCTACCGCTGAATGGCTCTGCGCAATGGTTGATAACAAGGCCTCTTGCAGTTTTGTTGGACTGAGGACGCCCTTAAAGCGCTTGTCTTCAACAATGATGCACCCCCGCGCCATGAGGGAGTCAATTTGTGTGCCGAGTTTGTGCACAAAATCATGTACGGGTGTATCCGCCCGCAAGGTAAGCGCGCGCGCCGAAATCAGCTCGCCGATCGGTAAGTGAGAATGACTGCCGCCTTTTGCGCTCACCGCAAACTCGAAGGCCAGAGTTCGGCTGATCAATCCTGCGGGGCGCTTGTCACGCACCAGGACGAAATATGCAGCTGACGGGTCGGCTTGGAAGAGCTCGACGACCTGAGAGAGCGGGGCACTCGCGGAAATGGGTTTCGCTTTTTCGACAAAATCGCCAAGAACCACAGGCATAATTGTCCCTCACACTCTACACGCAGTATGAGAAAGTGCCCGCAATTCCTTTACGGCTTGCAAACCGCTCGAAATAAATCTGCTATTTTATTTCGCTGTGGTGAGAAACGATCTTGCTGACCAGACCGTATTTCACAGCTTCTTCTGCGCTCATCCAGTGATCGCGATCTGTGTCTTCAACGATCTTTTTGAGAGGTTGGCCCGTGGCCGCGGCAAAAATCTTGTTCAGCCGCTCACGCATCCGAACGATTTCCCGCACCTGGATCTCAACATCAGAGGCCTGGCCGCCAACACCGCCCCGTGGTTCGTGAAGCAGGAAGCGCGTGTTTGGCAAGGCATACCGGTTTTCCTTTTTGGCCGCCGAATAAATCAGCGCGCCCGCTGATGCGACCCAGCCAGAGCCAAGAATTTTGACAGGAGCGCCGACAAACTTGATCATATCGTGGATCATGTCACCAGACTCAACATGACCACCCGGCGAAGACAGAACCATAAGGATCGGATCCGAATTGTCGGATGCCAATGCCAGGAGCCGCTCACAAACGCGGCGCGCCTGTTTGTCATCAATCCCGCCCGTAAGCAGAATTGTTCGAGCGTTGAACAGCGCCTCTTCGAGAAACGCATTCGGCTCGTTCATCGGCGTGGCTTCATTTTCGTCATCAAGGCGTATCATGCAGTCTCCGCAAGTATCTCGGCCCAAGATTTGATGTGCGCGGCGCGCTGGGTCAAGCAGCAATATGCCTATTTTGTGTGGGTAACCGTTAACCCGAAGATTTCGACGATCGTTTCAGGCTCAGGTTCACTGTCATAGCTGTCGATGAGGTCGGCTGTGACCGGCTCGGGTGGCGCCGACTTAATCTCAATGCTGCCACCGGTTTCGAGATAGCTTGCAAACGACTCGATCCAGTCCGCTGCTGGCGGAAACTCCTCGGCCGCTCCGGGCTTGGCCATCCGCATTATGGTTCCGAGATAGGTCCGCATTTGCGCCGGTTCCATGCTGCCGAGCATCGCGCCCCACCCCTGATCAGGATATTCCTTGCCGAGCGCGTTCGCGAAACCAAGGATCTTGTCATACCCACCCTTGTCTTCTTCCAGCATTCGCGCGCCTCTGAATGCGAAAGTGGTTTGGAAGGTTTCCTCAAACGCGGCATCACGATCATCGGAACGAT
>JAYZAM010000141.1:0-8029 GCA_036339715.1 Pseudomonadota bacterium
AGTCAAACGACGGTCGACCTGTTCTACAACTGGTATGCCCCATGGGACGTCGACCTAGGTCTGTCAGTCGTCAATGTGTTTGACGAAGATCCACCATTTGCGGCCTTCGATCTGAACTACGATCCGTACACTCACAATCCGTTCGGACGCGTATTCAAGATCAGCGTCACCAAGACATTTGGCGGCAACTAAAACGATCTCCAGACAAAATAAAAAGGGCGGCTCTCGGGCCGCCCTTTTCTTATCTGAATTTGTCAGGACTGATCGCCAGTCTGAAGCAGGCCGACGCCTTAGTTCAAGCCTTCACGGCCAATCGCATAGAAGCGCTCGCGGCGCTGAACTTTCAACTCCTGTGGACTGAGAGACAACAAGGTCTGGAGCGCTTTATCAATCGCTTTGCCAGCGGCCTTGATGGCTTTGTCTGGCGCACGATGTGCGCCGCCAACGGGCTCTTTCACAATGCCGTCTATAACCTTCATTTTTTTCAGGTCGCCGGCGGTGATTTTCATGGCTTCGGCCGCATCCTTGGCCTTGGCTGCGTCGCGATACAGGATTGATGCACAGCCCTCGGGCGAAATCACCGAATAGATGGAATGCTCCATCATCAGGACATGATTGGCTGCCGCAATCGCGATCGCCCCGCCTGAACCGCCCTCACCAATGATCAGGGAAATCATCGGCACATTGAGCGTCAGACAGCGTTCGGTCGACCTGGCAATCGCTTCAGCCTGACCGCGCTCTTCGCCGGCCTTGCCCGGAAAGGCACCTGCCGTATCAACAAAGGAGATCACCGGAAGACCAAAGCGATCGGCGAGATCCATCAGGCGAACGGCTTTGCGATAGCCTTCGGGATGGGCCATGCCGAAATTGTGCTTCAAGCGGCTTTCAGTGGTGCGGCCTTTCTCGTGACCGATGACCACCACGGATTGTCCGTTAAAGCTGGCAAGACCGCCAATTACTGCTTCATCATTGCCAAACACGCGGTCGCCCGCGAGTTCCTGAAAGTCATCGAACAGTCCGTCGAGATAGTCCGTGAAGTGCGGGCGTTCTGGATGGCGCGCGACTTGAGTCTTGCGCCATGGATTCAGCGACGCATAGGTGTCTTTGAGCTGCTTCGCAGCCTTATCCTTGAGCTTATTGAGCTCGTCATTGATTTGCGGTCCGCCTTCTTGGGCGGCAACCGATTCCAGCTCAGCGATCTTGGTCTCAAGCTCGGCAAGCGGTTTTTCGAAATCGAGATATGTCGTAACCATTGACGATAAATAGCCGGGCTCGCTTCAAATCGCTAGCTTTTTCATGCGTCGGGGCTGAATCGCTCAAACAAGATGACGGGTTCACCGCGATAATCCGTGGGCGCGAGCTCAGAATAGCCAAGCTTTTCTGCGATGCGAATAGAGGCGGTGTGGTCGGGGTCAATTATACAAGTCGAACGACCTGGAATCACCTCATCGAGCCAATCATGTGCGGCCCGCGTGGCTTCCGTCGCATATCCTTTACCCCAGGCCGTCGGCGCGAGCGCCCATCCCGCTTCCGGTCGTCCGGAGATATCCGGCTCCAGTCCGCGCATGAAGTCAGCAAATCCAACTTCGCCAACAAACGCATCGGTGCGTCGCTCTCGAACGACCCAATAGCCATAGCCGAGCATGTCCCATAGGCCTCGATTGCGCAGATGCGTGAACCATGTACCCTGCCGATCACGCGTTTTACCCCCGATAAAGCGCACGATCTCCGGATCGCTCCACATTTCGGCGACATCTGGAAAGTCAGACAGCTCACAGGGTTTCAGGCTCAGTCGAGCGGTTAGGAGGGTTGGCGCGTTCAAGCCTCGGCTTTCATCTGTTCGAGCATTCTGCCCATGGCCGCATGCACTGTTTGGATGGCTTTCAAAGGCCGAACCATGACCTTGAAATCAACAATCTTACCGTCTGCATCCCATTCAATCATATCGATGCCATTGATCTGAATGCCGTCCATTTCGGACTCAAATTCGAGCACGGCTTTGTCGCCGCAATCAAATACTTTGGTGTATTTGAATGATCCATTCCCGAGCGTGTTGCCTGCAGCAGAGAGGTACGCAAATGTGATCGCTTTACCTTCCTTCGGCGTGTGCACGACCGGGCTACGAAACACCACATCATCATGGAGCATTTCCAGCAATCGTCCGCGATCATGGCCGCCTGTAATGTAATCGAACCAGCCCTGCAGGTTTGGTTCATACCCGGTCAGTGGGACATCGTGTTGATTGGCCATTTGGGCGTCCTCCGTTCGCCGTTCTTGGAGAAACGTGAACGCCCAAAGACGGTTTGTCTAGCTCTGGCGCTAAAGAAACAGGGCTGCCGCAGCGTCTGGGAAGAAGGCGAAAAATCCGCCAATACAGAAGGCTGCGACGCTTATGCCCCATAAAGTCCAGCTGATCCGCCGCAGCCGTGTGCAAGCCCGTGCTTTTACAGGATCGACCGGACAGGGCAGGTTGCGGGCGTGCCATTGCCACGCACCCGATGCCGTCAGAACGAGGCCGGTGACGCTGAAAACCAACGCCTTGTTCGCGCCAAACCACGTAATGCCCGGGACAGCGCCCAGCACACCAGACCAGACCGCGCCCATGCCAAAAAGGACCAGCATTGCCGGCAAGGCGCAGCAAATCAGCGTGGTGGCAGAGGTGAACAGAGCGAGCGTCGCCGGTAGCACGCTCGGGGATTTCACCTCACCGGTTTGAGCGGTCATAACGCTTCGCGACCGACTGAGACCAGATCATAGCCAGACTTTTTGACCAGCCTTTCAACCTCGGCATCCGTCATTTCTGCGCCTGATTTAAGCATCACGTGGATCTCGCCATTGTCGAGGTCCACATGCACGTTCTCGACCGAGTCTTCTTTGCCAAAGACTTTGGTCACGGCGCGTGCGCAGAAGTCACAGACCATGCCGTTCACTTTTGCCGTCACCATGGTCTGGCTTAGAGCACCCGTTTCAGCCGGTGCATGATTATCTGCAATGGCATTCGGTGCCATTATTACGAGTGAAGTCGCTACTGTAGCGATAGAGAGAAATTTCACTGTCCTGTTCCTTTCTAAAAGCGGACAATCCAATTCAGCATCAGCTCGTCACTTTCGGGTGTATACCCGATTTCGAGCAGCTGAACGTCATAAAAAAAGCGGACCAAGGGGGTGATGACCGTTGGGGTTTCTGCTTCAGGCTGATTTTCAACCTGCAACATAAGCCATGTATGAAGATCGCCATAATCGCCCTGATAGGGCGCAAACCCGATCCGGGCAGCTTGCCTTGCATCCTGGTCAAAGCCGAGATCATAGGCGCGGCCCTCATATGAAACGAACCATCGCCGGGTTTCCCAGTCCGCACCGACGCCGACAAAGCCTGCTGCCTCTGTATCGGTGGTGTCGCCGAACGGGTCGGCTTGCCCCGCACCGAGTTTAAGATACAGGTTTGCCTGCGAATTTGGTGTATTCCACCGTTTGACCAGGCGATTGTATTGCACCCCGGTAAAATGCCAGTCATTGGCCCAGTTGCGTTCGCTGTAGAGCCCGATCGAATCCCTTGCGGTGGGCGAATAGTGCAAATGCAGAGCTGACATATCGCCATTGTTCATCTGCATCGCCGTCCACCCGCCCGGGTAAGATACCGGTCGGGCCTCCGCCATCGGGATAGATACGAGCGCACCCGCGACGAGCAAACTGCCCGTTCGAGAAATGCTTTTCATTTGAATATCCTGTTTGAGTTGATCCGATAAAATTGGATCAGGCGCGCGGAGGCGGCGGCTCAAACTCGAGGAAGATGCTTTGTGCGAAATCCGGCAGCGGCGCAGTCCAATTCGTCAGAACCGGGATGGGTTGCGAAAGTTCGGGCGCGATCGCTGCGACGCCATTGCTTAGAAGCGCTGCGCAGCAACAGGTTTGCGCGCTATGCTCCGGCATCTCATGGCGGGCTGGCGCGTGGGCCGGCATATCGTCATGACATGGCATGTCATGGGACATCGCGGCTTCAGAGGTCATTTGCAATTCTGCTGCAAGTTCACACGGCTCAGCGACGGTTTCAAAGCCCAGCGCAAGCGCTGCAAAGAGCCAGAAAACAGAAGCAAGCGCGCGGGACATGCATCAATACATAAATGACCAAGCAATCCCGAGCAAGATTAGGATTGCGGTCGGGCGGCTTTCTCATCGAGGCCCGACAGGCCCTGCCGCGCCTTGAGGGCCGCACTGACCTGGTCGAGGCTCACGCCTTTGGACCGAAGGCCAACAAGGATGTGATAGAGAAGATCCGCCGCTTCGGCCGCACTTTCGGTCTCGCCTTGCGCGGCGAGCGCGAGCGCGAGTTCTGCGCCTTCCTCAGCGATCTTCTTACCGCAATGCAAAGGGCCTTTTTCGAGCAGGCTCATCGTGTAAGAGCGCTCACCGTCGCCATCGGCTCGCGCATCGATCGTCATGGCAAGATATCCCAGCATGTCCATCAAGCCATGTGCGTTTCCAAGTGGCGTGTCTGACATTTATTGCTCCTGAAATGGACGAACGGGGGCTCCGGCGGTGTCGAGGGCGGCGCGCGCCTCGGCCAGAGTGACTTCCCCAAAATGGAAGATCGACGCGGCGAGAACAGCATTTGCACCCGCTTCAAGAATGGCGGGCGCGAGATCTTCGGCTTTACCGGCGCCGCCGCTGGCAATGACCGGGATCGAGACAGCGTCGGTGATCGCTTTTGTCAGCGGCAGGTCAAATCCGGATTTGGTACCGTCTTTATCCATGCTTGTGAGCAGGATTTCTCCAGCCCCTTTACTTTCCGCCAGTTTGGCAAACTCTACCGCATCAATCCCGGTCGGTTTGCGTCCGCCATGCGTAAAGATTTCCCAGCTTTCACCGCTCTTTCTGGCATCAATCGCCACGACAACGCATTGACGCCCAGCTTTGGCGGCGCAACGAGAGACGACGTCCGGGTCGGCAACTGCGGCTGAATTGATCGCCACCTTGTCGGCCCCGGCGCGCAGCAATTGCACCATATTCTCAGCGCTTCGAACGCCGCCGCCGACGGTCAGAGGCATAAAGCACTGTTCAGCAGTCGCGCTGACAATATCGAGCAATGTGCCGCGTTCTTCATGGCTGGCGGTGATATCAAGGAAGCATAACTCATCCGCGCCTTGCGCGTCATAGGCTTTAGCGAGCGCGACAGGATCCCCCGCATCCCGCAAGTCGACAAAGTTCACACCTTTGACAGTGCGGCCATCTTTGACATCGAGGCAGGGAATGATGCGGGTTTTGAGCATGTCGGCGTATAGGTCCGGATGGCGCGCCGATGCAAGTTTATTTCTTTGCCTTGGCTTTGCGCCGAGGTGTCTTCGGCCCGAGCGATGAGACTGTCGCAGGATCGGGGGTTTTGTCTTTGAACTTGCAAAGATGATGGATCGAACAGGTCCAGCATTTTGGCTTGCGCGCCACACAGGTATAGCGTCCGTGCAGGATCAGCCAGTGATGCGCGCCAAGCTTATATTCATCCGGCGTCGTGCGTTCGAGACTGTCTTCGACTTGATCCGGATCCTTGCCCGGCGCCAGCCCGGTGCGGTTGGAAACCCTGAATATATGCGTGTCGACAGCGATGGTCGGCTGCCCAAAAGCTTCGTTGAGCACCACATTTGCGGTCTTTCGGCCTACCCCCGGCAGTTTGACCAACTCATCCCGCGTCTGCGGCACCTCACCTCCGAACTCATCTATAATCATCTGGCTCAGCGCGATGACATTCTTGGCCTTATTGCGCCAGAGCCCGATCGTTTTGACGTGCTGTTCCACACCCTTCAGGCCGAGCGCCAGCATCTTTTCTGGCGTATCGGCGACTTTGAAGAGTTCTTTCGTAGCTTTATTGACGCCGACATCGGTAGCCTGTGCTGAGAGCGCGACCGCGACCACGAGCGTGTACGGATTGACGAAATCAAGCTCTGTCTTCGGATTCGGCCGGTCTTTTGCCAGCTCCGCATAGAGCAGGGCGGCTTTTTCCTTCCCGAAGGTGCGCGGGGCGCGTTTGCGTTTGGTCTTAGTCATTCCGGTTAGATAGAACGAGCACGTAAGGATGAAAATCTGATTCTTGCGGCGCAAAGCCGCGCTTGCAGATTTCTGAGAAGAGTGCGCTATACTCACCGTCATGGAGCCGACCACGCAGACCATCTATTTCGACGCGACTTTAACGCCGAACCGGTCGCTGAGCCCGCGGGCATTTACCGTGGTTATGGCGATCGTTGCAGGGATGAGCTTCGTTGCAGGACTGGCTTTCGTCTCCATGGGTGCTTTCCCGGTGATCGGCTTTTTTGGTCTCGACGCGCTGATCATCTGGCTCGCTTTTCGGTACAGTTTTCGGAAGCTGAAACAGGAAACGCGCATCCGGGTAACCGCCGACCAGATCGATCTGATGCATGTCTCGCCCGGGCAAGAACCTCGAAAGGCGCAGGTGCCAACCGCCTTCGCGCGCGTACGCCTCGAGTTTCCCGACCGGCGTCCGAGCGAGCTGAAGCTCGCGCATCGTGACCAAGCCTGGGTGATCGGGCGTTTTCTGACGCCGGCTGAGCGCAAGAGCCTCAAAGACGCGCTGGAATCAGCGATCCTGCAAGCGCGGCAGGAACGTTATCCGGCATAAATCGAAAAAATGACGCATGCGTCATAGTTTTTTCATTCGAGATATGTTACGCTGACGCGAACGTCATGATTGCGGCATCAAAGACCGCTTATTCGGAGGCACAGATGGCAGACACGCTGACCAAGATCCCACACAATCTCGAGCGCCCAAAAATCACACCACGTGAGCCGCTCTTTGAAGGCTATCTCGAATTTGACGCACCGATCCCGGATACGTCAACGATTCCTCTGGACGAGATGAACCTGGTGGATCCTGAGATCTGGCGTAAGGGCGCATACTGGGAATTGTTCCGCCGTATGCGCGAAAATGATCCGTTGCACTGGACCGAAGATAGTTTCGCGGGCGGGTTCTGGTCGGTCACGCGCTACGAAGACATTATGAAGGTCGACATCGACCACAAGCGCTTCTCCTCCAGCTGGGAGCATGGCGGCATTGTGCTCGGTGAGCCGCTGGAAGACTTCGAACTGCCAATGTTCATCGCGATGGACGAACCGCGTCACTCCGAGCAACGCAAAACGGTTCAGCCCGCCGTTGCGCCAAACATGTTGAAAGAATTTGAGCCACTGATCCGCAGTCGTACCCAGGAAATCCTCGATCAGGTGCCCGTCGGCGAACCGTTCGACTGGGTCGACACGGTTTCAATCGAGCTGACAACGATGATGCTCGCCACCCTGTTCGACTTCCCGTTCGAAGATCGCCGCAAACTGACACGTTGGTCTGACGTGGTCACAAACCGCGAAAACCCGGATATCTGCCCAGGCGGCGTTGATCAGTGGAAAGCCGAGCTGATGGAGTGCCTGTCGACATTCATGGCGATCTTCGAGCAGCGTAAGCAGGAACCACTGAAGAATGATCTGATCAGCCTGCTCGCACACGGCGAAAAGACCCGGAACATGACCCCGATGGAACTGCTCGGAAACGTTATTCTGCTCATCGTCGGCGGCAATGACACCACGCGGAACTCCATGACCGCATCGGTTTATGGTCTCAACAAGTTCCCGGATGAGTATGCCAAGCTCAAGAAAGACCCGTCTCTGATTCCGAACATGGTTTCAGAAGTCATTCGCTGGCAGACACCGCTCGCCTTCATGCGCCGGACCGCGCTGGAAGATGTTGAAATGCACGGTAAGACGATCAAGAAGGGTGATCAGATCGCCATGTGGTATGTCTCAGGCAACCGCGATGAGCGCTTCTGGAAAGAGGATCCAAACAAGTTGATCATTGACCGCGACCAGGCTCGTAATCACCTATCTTTTGGTTTCGGCATTCACCGCTGCGTCGGCAACCGTCTCGGCGAGCTACAGCTGCGCATCCTGTGGGAAGAAGTCATGGAACGCTTCAGCCATGTCGAAGTGCTGGATGAGCCAAGCCTGACCTCTGGTGCCTTTGTGAAGGGTTACACTTG
>JAYZAM010000142.1:0-8680 GCA_036339715.1 Pseudomonadota bacterium
CTTGAGCGGGACTTTCAGCTGATCGGAAAGATCGACTGCGACTTGCGCACGGCCGCGCAGAAAGGCGATCGCCTCCGCACCAGTTGCGACCTCTATCCGGCGAACGCCGGCTGAAACGCCGCTCTCTGAAAGGATGACAAACGTACCGATATCACCGGTGCGCTCGACATGCGTCCCGCCGCACAGCTCAACGGAATAGGCTTTGTCAGCCTCCTTCAAATCTGCGCCCATGCTGAGCACGCGGACCTCATCACCATATTTCTCACCAAACAGCGCTAAGGCCCCTGCCTCAATCGCCTTATCGGGCGAGGTGACAGCGACGCCAACGGGATTATTCTGACGGATGACGGCATTGACCTGATCTTCGATCGCCTCAATCTCGGCAGCTGTGACGGGTGCGCCATGCGAAAAGTCGAACCGCATGCGCTCCTCCTCCACCAGAGACCCCTTCTGCGTCACATGTTCACCGAGAATATCGCGCAATGCGGCATGCATCAGGTGGGTCGCCGAATGGTTCGCCATGATGCGGGTCCGGCGGTCAGCATTGACTGCGCCGGAGACGGAAGCACCAACGGTAAGCTCGCCTTCGACCAGCTCGCCCAGGTGTACGTGAAGATCGCCAGCACGCTTTTGAACATCGCGAACGACGAAGCGTGCCGTCCCAGCGGTGATGACGCCATGGTCACCTGCTTGTCCGCCGCTTTCGGCATAAAAGGGCGTGCGATCAAGCACGAGCTCAGCCTGATCACCCGCTTTCAGCGCGTCGACTTGAGCGCCATCAGCGACGATCGCGTTTAGGACGCCGTCCGCCACAAGATCAGAATAGCCGAGGAATTCTGTCGGTCCGACAGCATCGCGAATGCGGAACCAAACCTCATCAGAGGCCGCATCACCGGAAGAGAACCCAGCCGCTTTGGAGCCCTCTTTCTGACGATCCATAGCCGCATCGAACCCGGCTTCATCCACGCTCATACCCCGCCCACGCAAAATATCCTGAGTCAGATCCAGCGGAAAACCATATGTGTCATAGAGCTTGAAGGCGGTCTCGCCTGGCAGGGTGTCGCCTTCTTTGAAGTCCGTGCTTGCCTCATCCAACAAGGCGAGCCCGCGGCCCAGTGTGCGCTGGAACCGGCTCTCTTCTTGCTCAAGCGCGCTTTCAATCGCCGCTTGGGCCCGGCCAAGCTCAGGAAACGCAGCCCCCATCTCGCCGATCAGGGCTGGCACCAGTTTGTGCATGCCAGGCTCGCGCGCACCAAGAATGTGGGCGTGACGCATGGCTCGCCGCATGATCCGGCGCAGAACATAACCGCGACCCTCATTTGACGGCGTCACACCATCGGCCACCAGAAAGGCGGAGGTACGCAAATGGTCCGCAATCACGCGGAATGACCCGAGCTGATCACCTTCTGCCTTTTGCTTATAGACCTCTTGCTCTGCCGCAATCAGGCTCTGAAACAAGTCGATTTCGTAATTATTGTGGACGCCCTGGAGCACGGCTGCGATCCGCTCAAGCCCCATGCCGGTATCAATTGAGGGCTTGGGCAGATTGGTGCGTTTGCCGCCGGCCTGTTGCTCGAACTGCATGAACACCAGGTTCCAGATCTCAATGAATCGATCGCCGTCTTCTTCTGGCGTCCCCGGAGGCCCGCCCCAAACATTTGGCCCGTGGTCGAAGAAAATTTCCGAACACGGCCCGCAAGGTCCGGTATCTCCCATAGACCAGAAATTGTCAGAGGTCGCGATCGGGATGATACGATCGTCAGATAATCCGGCCACCTTTTTCCAAATCGCCGCCGCTTCTTCGTCTTCCGCGTAGACGGTGACGAGGAGTTTATCTTTTGGCAGACCCAGCTCTTTGGTGACCAGCTCCCAGCCGAACGCGATGGCATCGTCCTTAAAATAATCCCCAAATGAGAAATTGCCGAGCATCTCGAAAAACGTGTGATGACGCGCAGTATAGCCGACATTATCCAGGTCATTGTGCTTGCCGCCAGCGCGGACGCATTTTTGTGAGGTCACCGCCCGGTTGGCGAATGGCGTTTCCGCGCCGGTAAAGATATTCTTGAACGGCACCATACCAGCATTCACGAACAGTAAGGTCGGATCGTTTTCCGGCACCAGAGGTGCGGAGGGTTTGCGGACATGATCCTTGTCTTCGAAATAAGACAGGAAAGCTTCGCGAAGATCATTGACGCTCGTCATTGAGGTTCCTCTTGCCAGGACGCGGTTCAGATGCGCCGATGCATATTTCTGCGCTGGATATATGTCCATAAAAGCAACGCGCCAAGCGATTCCGCTGGCGCGTTACATATCTCAGCTTGAGAGGCCGGTTTTAGCCAGCTTCTGCCTCGTCTACGGGGCCACCACCTTCGGTGAGCAGCACATCTGACAAGAGCCCGGAACGCTTGCGGATTTCAAGCTCGATCTCATCGCAAATGTCCGGATTGTCTTTCAGGAATTGCCGTGTCTTCTCACGCCCCTGACCAATGCGTTCCGGCCCATAAGAGTACCAGGAGCCAGACTTCTCGATCACTTCGCATTTCACACCAAGATCAATGATCTCGCCTGTTTTGGAAATGCCTTCGCCATAGATGATGTCAAACTCGACCTGCCGGAAAGGCGGGGCGACCTTATTCTTAACCACTTTCACACGGGTCTGATTGCCGATCACCTCATCCTTGTCTTTCAACGCACCGATACGGCGAATATCGAGGCGTACAGAGGAATAGAACTTCAGCGCATTACCGCCAGTCGTGGTTTCAGGGCTGCCGAACATCACCCCAATCTTCATCCGGATCTGGTTGATGAAAATGACCATGCAATTCGATTTTGAAATTGAACCGGTCAATTTACGCAGCGCCTGGCTCATCAAACGCGCCTGAAGCCCTGGCAGACTGTCGCCCATCTCGCCTTCAATCTCTGCGCGTGGTGTAAGCGCCGCCACGGAGTCGATGACCAGAACATCAATCGCGCCTGAGCGGACCAGCGTATCGGCAATTTCAAGCGCCTGTTCGCCCGTATCCGGTTGCGAGACCAAAAGATCATCCAAATCTACGCCAAGCTTGCCCGCATAGACTGGGTCAAGGGCGTGTTCGGCGTCGACAAAGGCGCAAACCCCGCCATTCTTCTGCGCTTCCGCTACAATATGCAGCGACAAAGTCGTTTTACCGGAACTTTCCGGTCCATAAATTTCAATCACACGGCCTTTTGGTAGGCCGCCAATGCCAAGAGCAATATCAAGACCCAATGAGCCTGTCGGGATCGACTCAATGTCCATGGCTTTTTGTTCGCCAAGGCGCATCACCGAGCCTTTACCAAAAGCACGGTCAATATTGGCCAATGCCGTTTCGAGAGCTTTCTGCTTATCCACGCCGGAATCCTTATCCACGAGTTGCAGGTTGGGTTTGGACATGAGTCGTTCCTTTTCGTCTATATCATACTCGGCGAAGAATGGCCCCGAGCCCGCCAACTTACTCACATTTACTACATTTGTTCACGAGAACAAAGCAAAAACTTCTGACGTAATTGTAGGCTTTCTTTTGTCGCAAAGCTCAGGCATTATAAGGGCATGCTGAAAAAGACAGACCGCCAAACCGGCGAAGCGAAAATTCGATATCTTGATGCGGACTTGGAACTGCTAAGTCCTGGGGATTACGTGCTCTGCGCGGTGACAGGACGCAAAATTCCACTTGCGGCCCTGCGCTATTGGAGCGTGGATCGTCAGGAAGCCTATGTCGATGCCGCCGCTGCAGCGACCCGCATGGTGGAGCCGTCCTAGGTGCAGTTACGAGACTGGGTCTGCCTCGGCCTGATCGTATTCGGTCTGCCGGAAACTTCACTCGCAGATGACACACGCATCACCTGTACGGGACAAGCTGTGCAGGGCGGACTTTTGCTCTGCGCCGCCCCCGCAGGACGCACGCTGGTCGTGTCCGGATCGAAGGGCGAAGCGATGCGTGAAGTCACAGTCGCGGCGAATGGCTATGCCACCATTGGCCTGCGCCGCACCGAAGCGCTTGAGCTTCTGATCACGGACAAGGACGGATGGTCGCCTCCGGTGACTCTCGCGCTTGAGAAGCGGAACGATCCCTTCCGCACGATTGAGGGCTTTGATTGCGACAAAGTCGATGCCCGCACCGAAGCGCAAAAAGCGCATGCCGGGCGTAGCTGGGTGAAGAAACAGAACGCGTTCAAGACGTTCCATGATGGCGTTGGCGCGCGTACCGGATTTCAACGCCCTTCAGATGGACCCGCCTCGTCGCCATTCGGACCCGCCCGCAAATATATTGGTGTCGGCAAAGACGGTGAGCCATGTGAAAGCATGTCCGTGCATCGCGGCTATGATATTGCCATCCCGGTCGGTACGGAGATCACCGCTCCGGCAGATGGAACAGTCACGCTTGGGGATCCTGATCTTTATTACGAAGGCGGCACCGTTTTCCTGGACCATGGCGACGGCCTGGTCTCGGTCTTCCTTCACATGTCTTCAGTCGAGGTATCAGCCGGCGATGTCGTCAAGGCCGGTGACCGGCTCGGAGAGAGCGGCAATACCGGACGCACAACCGGGCCACACCTGCATTGGGCGGTGAAATGGCGAAATCCCGATAGCGAAGATCGCAGCAAAGACTTTTATATCGATCCAGCCCTGCTTTTGGCGCTCGATCCTGTCGGCTAAGGCTTTAACAGCGTCGCGCCGACCGTCTGTCCGCTTTCGATGGCCTCATGCGCCTTAGCGACATCACTCAACGCAAAAGTCTGACCGATATGGGCGTTAATCGTGCCGGTGCTCAGCGCGCCGAAAAGCGCTGCCGCACCGCGGCGCATGCCATCCGGATCAGCGATAAAATGGAACAGGCCCGGCCGGGTGAGAACCAGTGAACCTTTCGCCCCGAGCACACCGGGCGCGATCGGATCTGCGGCGCCAGAAGCATTGCCATAGCTAACCCACCAACCACGCGGCTTGAGACTGTCCAACGAGGCCTGAGCGGAGGTCTTTCCGACACTGTCATAAGACACATCAACCCCCGCTCCTCCGGTCAGTGCGCGCACCTCAGAGGCTACATCGCCAGAGGACAAAACCACATTTTGCGCCCCAAGCTCGCGGGCCCGAGAGGCTTTGGCATCGCTAGACGTGACAGCGATAACTTTGACCCCGAGCGCTGTCGCCCACGGCACTAGCAAAGAGCCAACACCGCCCACGGGGGCCCAGACCAGGGCGGTTTCGCCCGGTGACGCACGGCGCACCTCAAATAGCAGCATCCATGCGGTCAGGCCTTTGAGGAGAATAGCCGCTGCGTCTTCTTCGCTGACGCCATCTGGCAGCTTCATCATGGTCGCAGCTGAACCCGTATAGTGCGTCGCATAGGTCCCGCTGCCGAGATACGCGACCCGGTCACCGACCACCAAACTGTCAACGCCCTCGCCCACCGCTTCGACGACGCCTGCGCCTTCTGAGCCAGGAACAAACGGCAGTTTCACCGGGTAGAGGCCTGTGCGATGATATGTGTCGATGAAATTGAGCCCGGATGCTGTTTGACGAACCAAAACCTCGCCGGGTCCCGGCGCGCGTGGCGCCCGCGAAACCTTTTTCAGGACCTCCACACCGCCGGTTTCGGTCATTTCGATCACATACGGTTCCGTCATAGCCCATCCTCTTAGAATCATTGTTGTCTGATTGTATGACACACATAGACCTGATTTGCGGTGTAGACGAGGCTGGGCGTGGTCCGTGGGCTGGCCCTGTGACTGCGGCGGCCGTTATTCTGGATCCGACACAACCCATTTCCGGGCTGACAGACTCAAAAAAGATCAGCGAAAAGAAGCGTTTTGCCCTCGAGCCAGAGATTAAAAGCAAAGCGGCCTATTGGTGCGTCGCCCATGCCGAGCCAAACGAAATCGACACGCTGAATATTCGCGAGGCGACCTTTTTGGCGACGCAGCGGGCGATTGCGGGCCTCGGCATCGTCCCGGGGCGCATTCTGATTGATGGCAATGCCTTGCCGGCAGACTTACCAGCCCCAGCGCAAGCCATCATCAAGGGCGACCTTAAAGAACCCGCGATCTCGGCCGCGTCTATCCTCGCCAAAACGGAACGAGACCGGCTGATGCAGGCCTATTGCGCAGACTTTCCGGCCTATGGCTTCAGCGGGCATAAAGGTTATGGCACGGCCGCTCATGCTGAGGCCCTGCAGCGCTTGGGCCCCTGCCCCATACACCGCATCAGTTTCGCACCGGTTCGCAAAGCTATGCTTAGCGAAACCTTAACCAATTAGCCGCTTTTATTAACCATTATCGGTTGGAGACGGTTTATGATCCCTTATGGTTGGCATGTCTGGCGCGGCGAAACGAGCCGGCGCTATCGCTTCAAAATCACCAAGTCCATTGAAGCCCTTCCGGATGCCGGGGGGATTTATGTCATGGTCCGACGCACCGCCTTCTTCTTTCTGAAGCCCGTTTACATTGGCAAAGCCTCTAATCTGCAGAGCCGTCTCGATGGCCATGAGCGCTGGGAAGAAGCCCGCAAGAAAGGGGCGTCTGAACGTCATTATCTCTGCATCCGCTCGGAGAATAAACGCCAAAAGATCGAGGAAGACCTGATCCGGCGCTATAAGCCAAAACTCAATAATATGCTGAAGCCCCGTGGCTCTGAAGACGCACCGAACCATGCGAGCCTGCGCAGCGGCTGGATGAGCGCCAAGGAATATTACGGCCTGAATGATCGGCCAAAGCGTTCAGCTGAGGTCAAGTCCGTGTCAGAGGCTAAGTCCAAGACCTCCAAGAAAAGCAAAATGAGCGCGCGAGAGTATTACAATAAGCGTGGAAAAGCCGCTTAGCGATCACTGGACGCTGGCAAAAGCTGGGAAAGCTACATGGCCTCTGCTTTCTAAAAACGGACATAAGGAGACCTGCCTATTTCGAACGTGCTCTCTCTTGATTAACCTGTAGGGACACTCGATTCAAAGGAGCTCATCATGGACTTAGACGTGATAACCCAGTTCTTTGCCTGGTTCACCGTAATCAATTTTGCTCTTTTACTCATTTCGTGGCTCGCCATGATGGTGATGCGGGATTTTGTTGTCCGCATCCATAGCGCTACAATGAAGGTTCCGGAAGCCGATTTGCCTCGGCTCTATTTCCAGTTCTTTGCCTTTTACAAAGTCTTGATTCTCACGTTCGGACTGGTCCCCTATCTCGTGTTGAGATTTATTTTATAGCGCCCCATGCCGGGGCATTCAGCCGGTCGATACAGCAATCCAGATCGCTACGGCGAACAAGCTGAGTGAAAAGAACACCCTTGCCGCAAACGATGTGCGCCAAGTCTCGATGCCATCCCCAATCCGCGTTCCCAGAAGAACCAGGGCTAAATGAACTAAGGTGGCAATTCCTATATGCAGGATACCGAGGGTCAGGATTTGCCACCAGATTGAACCGAGGGTCGGATCTGTAAACTGTCCGATTACAACCGCATAGAAGACCAGAGCTTTCGGGTTCAGCAAATTTGCGACGAACCCGCGGCGGAAACCTTTTTCCTGCAACCCGATTGCGGGTGTAGCCGAGCCATTTTCCACGAAGGCCTGCCAAGCGAGCCAGATCATGAAGAGCACACCGCCCCAACGCAGGGCCTCGTACAAGATCGGGTAGCCGGCCATCACAGCTGACAGTCCGGTTGCGGCAACAAACACCTGGACCGCCAATCCTAACGCGATCCCCAAAACAGCAGTCAAACCGACCCGCGCACCATGCTGCGCCGACAGCAAAGTAAGCCACCCCATATTTGGACCGGGCGTGAGTTCAATCAGCAACATTGCCAATAGGAAGGTGGGCCAGTCGAGATCTAGAAGCAGCTCCAATTTATCTCCTACACCCTGATTTGTCCGCTCAAGCTGAGAAAACAGACTGCCCGGCTTGGGCAGCGACAAAAAGCGCGACGCTCAGAATCATCATAGCAAATGCCGTTCTCGCGATCTTCAGCCGGCTCGCGAGCCACTTTGATACGAAGATGCCAATCGTGCCGCCAAAGGCGCCCCCGATCAACAACATCAAAATGAGCCGACCGTCTACCATGCCGGATAGGGCATAATTGGCCGAAGTGGCGGCGCCAAACAGCGCCACTGAGACAAGCGACGAGGCCGTCGCATTGGTCATCGTCATGCCGACCGCAAGCATCAGACCTGGAACGATCAAGAACCCACCACCGATTCCGAAGAACCCCGCAGCTGTTCCGACCACGAGGCCAATGGGCGCCAATTGAAGGACCATTGTAGGTGTCAGAGTGACATCCGGGTTCCCCGCCGTTTTCGGGGTACGAAACATAGACACGGCAATCATCGCCATCGCCATCGCGAACCCTAAAAGCAACCAATCCCCTTGCGTGACCTTTGCCAGGCTCGATCCAAGTATCGACCCAACAAGGCCCGACATTGCGAAGACAATGGCGCAAGGCCATTTCACGCGTCCGCCACGCCAGTGCCCAAATAAACTGACCAGGGCAATCGCGGCGACAGCAGCAGCCGATGTTCCGATGGCGACGTGGGGATCTTCGACGCCGACAATATAAAGCAGCAAGGGTGCCGCGAGCACAGAGCCGCCGCCACCAAACGTCCCAAGGAACAGGCCGACAATCGCTCCACTCAGCAAAGCCAGGAGGATGATATGCGGGGTGAGTTCAACCATCGACGGC
>JAYZAM010000143.1:0-14593 GCA_036339715.1 Pseudomonadota bacterium
GCCATTCTTAAGGCGGTCGCGATCCCTGGATACCAAGTTCCATTTGGCTCTCGCGAAATGCCAGTGCCCTATGGATGGGGAACAGGTGGCATTCAGATCACCGCCAGCCTGATTGGCCCGAACGATGTTTTCAAGTGTATCGACCAAGGCGCAGATGACACGACCAATGCGGTTTCGATCCGCAGGTTCTTTGCAAAAGTTGGCGGCGTATCGACCACCGAACATACCGGCGATGCCTCCATCATTCAGAGCCGCCACCGCATCCCGGAGAAGCCCCTGGTTGAAGGGCAAATTCTGGTATTTCAAGTGCCTCAGCCTGAACCGCTCAGAAATCTGGAAGCTCGCGAAACCGAAACGCGCGCAATGCATGCTTATGAAGAATACGGCCTGCAATACGTGAAGCTGTACGAAAACATCTCCAATTTCGGCCGCATCGCCGCAACCGCGGGCTACCCGGTCATGGTGGACGACCGCTATGTTATGTCACCTTCGCCGATCCCAAAATTCGATAATCCGAAACTGCACAATAGCCCGGCGCTTCACCTGTTTGGAGCGGGGCGCGAAAAGCGGATCTATGCTGTCCCACCTTTCACCAAAGTCGAAAGTCTCGGCTTTGAAGACTATCCGTTCGAAGTGCAATCCTGGGACGAGGTGTGCGGTCTTTGTGGTGCCACACATAGTTACATGGACGAGGTCGTCTTAGACGATGACAATAATCGTATGTTCGTCTGCTCGGACAGCGATTATTGCGCCGAACGCCGGGCTCAAGGCCATGTTGGCCCGCACGCCGGTCATGAGCTCAGCGAGATCGCAGACGACGTCTCAAACGAAACACAAGAGGTAATGGCATGACCGCGCTTGCCACCGAAGAACGGCCGCTCAATCTCGTGCCCGATGCGCCGATTATGCGCGCAACAAATGTGACCAAGAAATATGGTTTGATCACAGGGTGCAAAGATGTCAGCTTTGATTTGTTTCCAGGCGAGGTGCTTGGAATTGTCGGCGAGTCTGGCTCGGGCAAGTCGACCCTGCTCAATTGCATCTCAGGGCATCTGAACCCCACTTCAGGGACAGTTGAATTCGCAACCAAGAAACGCGGGCTCACCGATATGTTCGAGCTCTCCGAGGCTGATCGCCGCCGCGTTCAAAGGGAAGAACTCGGCTTTGTTCACCAGAACCCGCGCGATGGTTTGCGAATGCGCGTCTCGGCGGGTGCCAATGTCGCAGAGCCGCTGATGAACCTTGGCAATCGGCATTATGGCAGCATGCGGGAAGACACGATCACGTGGCTGAACCGCGTCGAGCTTGATATTGCCCGCATCGACGACAATCCGCGAAACTTCTCAGGCGGCATGCAGCAGCGCATCCAGATTGCGCGCAATCTCGTTCATGGACCGCGCCTGGTGTTTATGGACGAGCCAACTGGCGGCCTTGATGTCTCTGTTCAGGCCCGTTTACTCGACCTGTTACGCCACTTGGTGCGTCGCTCGCAGCTTGCTGTGATCGTGGTTACACACGACCTTGCCGTCGCGCGCCTGCTCGCAGACCGTTTGATGGTCATGAAGAATGGGTACGTTGTTGAAACGGGCCTAACCGATCAAGTTTTGGACGACCCTCAGCATGCTTACACGCAGCTTCTGGTGTCAGCCGTTCTCCAAATTTAACCTAGAACTAGGAACGTTCTCAATGTCGGGACAAGTTTTCATCGAGATCGAAAACCTGGAAAAACACTTCATCTTGCACAATGCGGATGCAGCAAAAATTCCAGTCTTCGAGCGCCTCGACCTTTCTGTAAAAAGCGGTGAGTGCGTTGTCCTCGCCGGTGTGTCGGGCGTCGGGAAATCAACGCTCATGCGCTCTATATACGGCAACTATCTGCCAACGGGCGGCGCAGTGCGCGTTTTGCATGAAGGCGAAATGGTGGACATCACGTCCGCACCGCCTTTCCAGCTGCTCGATATTCGTCGCCGCACGCTTGGCTATGTCAGTCAGTTCTTGCGCGTGATCCCACGTATCTCGACCTTGGATCTTGTCATGCAACCCATGCTCGACAATGGCGTCGCTGCTAAGGAGGCTGAAGATCGGGCGTCGTTCATGCTGGATATGCTGCAACTGCCAAAGGCTCACTGGGCATTGCCGCCAGCAACATTCTCCGGCGGTGAGCAACAGCGTGTAAACATTGCCCGCTCCTTCGTGTTGGATTTCCCCGTTATGCTGCTCGATGAGCCAACGGCTTCCTTGGATGCGGCCAACCGTGAACGGGTCATCAAGCTGATTGAACGTGCCCTCGGGAATGGGGCAGCTCTGATCGGGATTTTCCATGATGAGGCTGTCCGCGAAGCGGTTGCAACACGTTTCTTCGAAGTCTCTGACTTCGCTGTGCGCGAGCCTGCCTAAGATGCCACTCCGAGCGTTTGAAAATGCCCGCATTGTAACGCCGCAAGGCGTTGTAGAGGGTGCGATGACCTTTGAGGGCGACACGATTGCCTCCGTGGGGAATGGCAGTGCCGCAAATGCCTTCAATGCCGAAGGCGATTTAATTATTCCCGGCCTGATCGACATCCATACCGACAATCTGGAAAAGCACCTGATGCCCCGCCCGGGCGCACAATGGGACTCAGCCGGCGCCGCGCTTGCGCATGATGGGCAGATGGCAACGGCAGGGGTCACAACCGTCTTTGATAGCTTATCGCTAAGTGGTCAAAAAAACGGTCTCGATCGGGGCGAGGCCCTCACCGTCATGATGCGCGGGATGGACGAGGCAGAAGATGCGAATGCGCTTCGGATCGACCATCTGCTTCATCTGCGGTGCGAGGTTACAAACCCAGAGATTGAAGGGCTTGTCTCGCCCTACCTTGGCACCAAGCGCTTGAAGATGCTCTCCGTCATGGACCATACACCAGGCGGCAATCGTCAATCCGGGTCGCTTGAGGCCTGGAAACAGAAAATGCTGAAGCGTGGCCGCACAATCGAAGAAATTGAAGCCAACCTTCAAGCTTCTATGTCTTGGCGCGATCTGGACGGCGCGGATGCTCGGCGGCGGCTGATCGCTGAGTTTGGCCGCGATCATAATATCCCAGTGGCAAGCCATGATGATGCAACTGCTGATCATATCGAGACCGCAGTCGGGCTTGGATGCCAAATCGCAGAATTCCCCGTATCGTACGAGGCCGCCGAGACCGCAAAAGCGAACAATATGATCACCGTCATGGGCGGACCCAATTTTGTTCGCGGCAAGTCTCATGGGGACAATGCTTCGGCGCGCAAAGTGGCTGAAGCAGGTCACCTAGATGCTCTGTGCTCTGACTATGTTCCTCTTTCAATGATCCGGGCAGCTTTCATGCTTGCAGAAAGACCGTTCTCGTGGCCGCTCGAAAAAGCCATTGGAACGGTCACGGCTGAGCCAGCAAGGATGGCAAATTTGAATGACCGGGGATCCTTGGAAGCCGGCAAGCGCGCTGATTTCGTTCGTGTCAGCTATCAGCCAGGACATTGGCCTGTTATCAAAGAAGTTTGGTCAAAAGGACGCCGCGCGGCATGACATCTTCAGCCCGATACGCGATCTACTATGCGCCCCCCGTCGATGACCCGCTTTGGGCATTGGGCTCAGTATGGCTTGGGCGCGACGCTTATACGGGCGAAAACCTAACACGACCAGACTATCCAAACTTTGCGATTGGTGACATGGACCGGCTCACCAGTTCACCGTCGCATTATGGATTCCACGCAACCATGAAAGCGCCATTCGAGCTAAAGGCCGGCGAAACTGAAGCAAAACTGCTGGATCGACTTGAGGCCTTTTCGAAATCCCAAAGTGCTTTTGATGTCGGTCTTGCCGTCAAACCCTTGGGTCAATTTCTGGCGCTCCAGCTGACGAGTAATGTCGAAGCGATGCGAGCGCTTCATGAGGCGTGTGTGAAAGATTTTGATCGCTTCCGCGCGCCCCTGACACAGAGTGATCTTGAGCGCCGCCGCAAAGCCAACTTATCCCCTGAGCAAGATGCACGTTTGCTCGAGTGGGGCTATCCGTACATCTTCGACGAGTTTCGCTGGCATATGACCCTTTCAAACCGCATTGTATCAGATAGTAAGCGCAGTAAAATTCTCAGCCTACTGACTGAATATTTCAGCCCCGTCATCGCCAAATCGCACCGGATTGATGGGATCACCTTATATAGACAAATTGATCGTTGCGCCCCGTTCAACATTGTCGCACGCGCCGTTTTCCCGGCCTTGGTTGAGCAACCGACTTAAAAATCTGCGTGCATCGGGTTCTTGTGCAGATTTTCGATCAATTGCGAAAATCGGGCAATTCCCACCTCGACGCTATCATTGTTTGAAAAGGTGGTTACATCCTCGCCAGCGACTTGAAATGCAGTGGCGCGGGCAATCCTTTGCTCAATATCTTTTTGGGTTTCCCGCCCGCGTTGCATCAACCTGGATCTGAGCAGCTTTTCCTCGGCCATGACCGAGATAATCGCCAAACGGTCAAACTGATTGCGCGCGAGATCGAGCACTGATCGAGAGCCGTTTGCGATCACACTGGTTCCACGCTCTAAGGGGGCAAGCTCCGATTTCGGCAAACCATATCGCAGATCATGAGCGTGCCACGTCAGAGCATAGGCACCGGCGGCGCGATTAGCCTCAAACTGCTCGGCGGAAACTGGATTGTGGTCTTCCCCTCCCGCTGATGCAGGTCTGGTAATATCTCTGCGCAAGAAATGCACCCGGGGATCGTTCGAGAATGCGACACGCGCGCCGTCGAGCAGCGTGTCCTTCCCGACCCCTGATGGGCCGACAATGAAGATTAGCGTTCCCGTCATGCGCGCTCAGTCTACTCGATTATTGGTACTTTTCCACGAAAGCTTCCGCTTCAAGTTCACGGAAGTCGGCGAGTGCGACGGCAAGCTTATCATGCGCCCAATCCCACCAGGCAAGGTCACGAAGGCCTTGTTGAACCTTTTGCGGAAATCGCTCTCGAATAGGCTTTGCAGGAACACCGGCCACAATGGTGAATGGCGGCACATCTTTTGAGACCACAGCCCCCGCCCCGATGACTGCGCCTGTTCCGACTTTCACGCCCGGCAAGATCGTTGCGCCATGCCCGACCCAGACATCATGGCCAATATCGACTTGGTGATCTCGCCGCCATTGGAAGAAATCATAATCATCTTCTTCGCCAAGCTCGTAAGATACCGCTCTGTAAGAGAAATGATGCTGTGCGGCTCGCCAGGTCGGGTGGTTGCCTGGATTGATCCGCGTTTGGCGTGCAATCGAGCAGAACTTTCCGACCCGCGCATAAGCAATCGAACTATCATTTACGATGTAGCTGTACGCACCAAAGATCGTCTCACTCAAAGACGTACGCGCCCCAATGCGCGTCCAAGGGCCGAGAATGGAGTCTCTCACAGATCCGCCTGGTGCGATAAACGGTGCTCCGCCCGGTGGATATCCTTTTGGCGCATCAGGATCATCAGGGACCCGCTGATTTGCGAAGTATTCGTAGCCAGTTTCAAGCGGATGATCCGCGAGCAGCATGCTCACGCTGCGCTCCCCACAACCGGTGGCTCTGTGATAGGCACCAATGTCGGCTTGATAAGCTCTTCCGACGCGTCACCGTCATAAATTGTTTCCAATGCTTGATCTGTCAGTTCGCTCATTGCGCCGTCGAAGACGACTTTGCCGTCGCGAAGCCCGATCACACGGCAACAGTATTCACGTGCAATATCTATCGAATGGAGATTGACCAATACGGTGATGCCGCGCTCTGTATTAATCTCGCGAAGCGTCGACATGACCGTATGTGTATTGCGCGGGTCCAACGATGCTACAGGTTCGTCAGCTAACAGGATTTTTGGATCTTGCATCATTGCGCGGGAAATCGCGACCCGTTGCTGCTGACCACCGGACAAAGTCCCTGCGCGCTGCAATGCCTGATCTGTCATACCGAGCTTGTTCAACTCGATTACGGCTTTCGCGCGATACTCGGCTGGGAAATATTTGAACATTGAGGCCCAAAACGGCCGCCCACATAGCGATCCGACCATCACATTGGTGAGGACATCAAGCCGTGGCACCAAGTTGAACTGTTGAAAGATCATCGCGCAGCGCGCGCGCCATTCATTCAGCTTTTTCCCCTTCAGCGCCGACACGTTTAGTTCGTCATTTTTGATCGCGCCCTGGCTTGGGGCTTCGAGCATATTGATGCATCTCAGGAGCGTCGATTTTCCAGCACCGGATCGGCCAATGCCCGCGACCATTTCACCGGTGTCGATATTGAGAGAAACATTATCCAGTGCCTTAACGGCACCGAACGACTTCGTAAGCGAATTTATCTCTAGCAACGATCCCGCCCCTCACTCCAAATTGTTGCTTAGAATAAACCACATTTAGCCTGTGGATTTTAGTCAAACTAATGTGACAGCGCGCCGATTTGTCAGGACGTTTTACTTCGGTAAGGCTTCATTTTTTTGCCTTAGAACCAGGAGGTTCGCACCAATGATCATGACCGCACCGAGCCAGAAAATGTAGCTTGGCACTTCCTGAAAGATGAAAAATCCGAGCAGGGTGGCTGTAATCAATCTGGTAAAGTCGACAGGGGCGAGACGACTGACATCGCCAATGCGATAGGCCAGCAGATTGATCGGCTGCACGCACAAAGCAATCACCCCCATCAAAACAAACCAGATGAGGTCACCCGATTGCGGCGTTTGGAACACAAACAGCGTCGGAATGCTTGCAAACAGACACTGGAAGAGCGCGCCATGCGTCATCAATGTCTGACGTGAATGTGTCGCGACCAGAATTTTGACCATGATCGTGCTGATCGAGAAACAAAACGCGCTGGCGAGCGCATAGAGCGCAAAGCCATTTAGGCCCGTTTGCGGCTGCGCAATCACGACGACCCCCGCAAAGCCCAGAATAATTGCAAACCAGCGTAGTTTGGTGATTTCCTCGTTCAAAAATATCAGCCCGAGTAGTGCGATCATAAAGGCACGTGAGAAGCCGAGTGCTTGGGCTTCTGCAAGCGGAAGATTGATGATGGCCAGAACACCAAATACCTGGCCGGCGAACCCTGAAACGGCTCGAACAAAGATCATCACTGGACGATCCGTCTTCAATATTGAGATCCCCGTTCGCAGCATCAGAGGTAACAATACCGAAAGGATCACACAGCTTCGAATGAAGACGATTTGGAAGGGCGAAAAGTCGTCGCCGAGGAAGCGAATACAGACCGCCATCCCGCTGCCAAGAAAAATCCCGCAAAGCAAGATCAGTGACGCACGAATGTTGCGATCTTCGGGTAGCCTAGTCGAAACCTGAAGACGGACAAATTCCAGATATGTCAAAATTTGCGTCCCTACTAAAGGGACTTAAAAGCGAGATGCGCCCGACTTGGCAAGCGAAAAAGGCCCGATAAATGGCGCGATTTTTAGTTTTTGGATCCGTCGGCTGGGATTGCCCGGTTTGGCTGGATCAACCACTCGATTCCGGAAGTCGAATATTGGCATTTCGCCCCCAACCTGAGCAGGCCGGTCTTCGCGAAGGCAGGCTGGGCGGCGGCGCGGCGAATGCCGCTGCATGCCTGGTCAATGCCGGACATGATGCCGCTGTTTGGGGCGTGATTCCTAACGCGCCGGTTAGCGATCAAATCGAAAACGCACTGTCTGCGATCGGTATCGACTATACCTTTCTTAAGCGCGCGGATCTACCGAACGGAACAACGCTGATTTTTATAGAACCGAATGGCGAACGCACGATTATGTTCGAGCATTCTGACCCAAATCTGGACCGCTCCATCCGCCGCATGATGAAGCAAAATATTGGTGAGATTCAAATCGGACCCATCCAGGTCCATCGCCCAGACGGACTGTTTCTACGCGCCCTCTTTATGGGCTTCGAAGGATTGGCCGAGCTTGAATCGGTTCCGGTCGTCGCACACTGGCCGCAATCCAAGACAGCAGCCCCAATACCCGCCGACGTCTTGATCGGATCAAAAGACGATTTGATCGAAGCGGAGCTCTATTCAAACGCCTTTCATCATGGCCGCAAGGCGTGTACCGATCGACTCCAAGCCGTGGTCGTGACCGATGGCCCACGTGGCGGAGAAGTCTTTCGTGAGAAAGAACATTCAGTCTTTCAAAGCATCGGCGTTCAACAAGTCGATGCGACAGGCGCTGGCGACTCTTTTGCTGCCGGCGTTCTAGAAGCCCTCACGGCAGGTGCCACAATTGAGGAAGCTGCAGCGCATGGAGCCCGATGGGGTGCTGTGACAGCGAGTCTACCGGGCAGCGCAGAAAAAAGAGCCGTTGGAACTTACCAAATGTGGACCTGCCTGGATGACGCCCGTTAGGCGAGCTTGCCTCTCAGATGACCCGAAATCGTATCCAAAAAGGCGACGGCAATCATAAAGAGCAAAATGATGAAGGCGACTTCGTCAAACGCGAAGATACGGATCCGTTCTTCAAGCTCAAACCCAATCCCGCCCGCTCCGACCACGCCAAGGATGGCGGCATTTCGGAAATTGGATTCCAGATAATAGAGCGCTTGGCTTAAAATCACCGGAGTGACTTGTGGCGCGACACCATAGCGGATCACATCCAGACGCCCGCAGCCGGCGGCGCGCAGCCCTTCAATCGGCTTGCGATCGACATTTTCGATGGCTTCGGCATAGAGCTTGGACAGAACCGGGATATCTGCGAGCGCAAGCGCGATCACGCCTGCGAATGGTCCCAACCCAAAGGCCGTCACGAGGATAAGCGCCCAAATCAGCGCCGGAATGCCTCTAAAGAAATCAAAAACGCGGCGGATCACGAAATGAACCGGACCGAACGAAACAATATTTTTCGCGCCAATGATCCCAAGCGGGACGGCGAAGATCACGCCCAAGAACGTACCTGCGAACGCCATCCCAAAAGTCTCGAGCAACGCGTTGAGAATTCTTGGCGTTTGCCCACCAGAACTCGGAGGAAACATATTCCCGAGAAAATCTCCAAGCTTCTCGAAGCCCGCCAAAAAAGTCGCAGGGGAGATATCGATGTCTATGCAAATCCAAACAAAGACCGCGACCCCAACCAAAAACGGCGCCACTGAGCGCAGGCGATCTAACAGAGTACGGTTTACCAGACCCGGGACCAGCGTTTCAGCTTTTTCTATCATCGGGGCTTGTGACGCTATCGCCATTAGATCGCTCCGCTCGCTGAGACTCCGATCAAACGGTGACGGATCCACTCAGACAGCATGTCGATGACAAAAATCATGCAGGTCATCAGCAATAAGATCGCGAGGTAATCGGCAAAGAGCGTGTAGGTAATCGCACGAGAGAGCTCGATCCCGATGCCGCCCGCCCCGATTATCCCGAGCGCCGCCGCCGCGCCAATATTGCCCTCAAACTTGAGCATTGCATACGAGGCATAGTTTGGAACAACCTGCGGAAAAATGCCGTATCGAACCTGGCTCCACCACCCTGCACCGATAGATTTCACGCCTTCGAACTGGCGCATATCTGCGTTCTCATTCACTTCCGAATATAGCTTTCCGAGACGCGCGGTGGTCGAGAGCGTGATCGTAATAATACCCGCGAGCGGTCCGACGCCGAAGGCGGCAACAAGGATCAGCGCAACGATGAGATCCGGCAGAGTTCGGATCGCCTCAAGCAGCCGGCGCAAGAAAAAGCGAACCGACGCAATCGGCATCAGATTGCGAGACATCATCATCGCAATCGGCACCGCAAAAACGGCCCCCAAGACTGAGGCTATGATTGCGATTTGTAGCGTCTCCCACAGTGCGGAGAACCACAATTGCCATCCATAGAACCAACTCAGGAACGACCCTTCTGTCGTCGCATCTTCAAGCAAGGTTTCGGTTCTGAGATTTGGGTTCATTCGCGCAAGAAAGTCACCCAACCTCGATAATGGGTCAGAGCTATGCGGCGTGCCAATAACCTCAGAGATCGTGAACGACCAAAGGAATAGCGCGCCAATACCGAGGAAGCCAAAGGCAAATCCCATACGCCGACGTCGGAGCATGGCCTGGCGGTCTGTCTCAAATTTCTCCACGACCTCTCGCGAAGACCCCGCTGGCATACCGCTCAGCATCGTGGCTGTAGGCGCTCCTGTATCCGACATCTTTAAAACGCGACGGCTCGATCGGTTGATTTTTCGTCCATCGCCGTGGCTTCAGCTGGCTCGAATTCGAAGCCACTCCCTTGGCGCAACCAATCGTGAGCCGCGGGCAAATCTAGGTGCAGCGCAATATGCACACCGATCAAGCGATAGAAGCGTTCTCGCTCCGTATCGGTGGGAAGAATGAAACCGATATCCGCACGCTGCCGATCATAAAGCATGACCTCGAAATGATCACAGAACGTCGCATCAGGGTCCAAGACAGCGCAGACACGCCCCCAAGTCCCACTTTCGAGTATTCCAGCAGAAATCTGTCCGCTTTCGATCGCTTCGAACAAGGCTTCATGGGTTGGATATGCAACCGGTTCAACACCGTCGTCTTGGAGCAGGCTGAAATCCTCCAGAACGCGTTTTGCAAGATCGATATGGAGCGCTCGTGGCGGGCGGTCAATCAGGCCAATATCGCTGGCGGTTAGCGCTGATAAGTTGCCGGCTGATGGGCTATCTTTTAGGGCGAACATTATAAAGGGGACACGGCCCAGTCCATTTTCATAGCGAAGCGTCAGTGCAGGACGCCACGCTCCTAAAATCGGAGCCGCTGCCTCTTTTGTGACCCAAGCAAAGTTAACCTCCTGACGCTCAGCGAGGGACACGACCTCTTCCGGCGTATCGGTCAGGCAAAGAGTGACCTCTGTGTTGAACCGATCTGTCAGAAGCTCGGCATAAGATTTTGCAACCGGATCGAGTAAATCGGCGCTGGATTTACATCCAACGCCGTCTTCAGTTTGCTTCGCGAGGGGGAGGCCGACCTTAATCGGCTCAACGACAAAGGTTTCGGTCTGCGCATTGGCCGGATAGAAACACCATGCCCAGAACACCATCGTCCCGAGCCAAAGATAAAACAAACGCGTGACGTGTGAGGTCATGGTCTTAATTTCCTCCAGCAATCGCGCGTTTGCGGTGTGACGCGATTTCTTCGGTGCGCATTTCAAACAGGTCTGTGTAATAGTCGCGGTTGACGGCCTTGTAGGCCGTGCCAGGAAGGCGAGCCATGTCATTGAACGTCTCGGGCTCTTCGAACGGCATAGCTGCCAGTGCGCCGCTGATCAGGTCCCGCATTTCTCTTGGAGCGTCTGTCCGCACGACAAAGGGCGAATTCGGGACGGGACCCGCGTGCCAAATCGTACGATAGTCCTCAGGCGCTATGATACCGCGCCATTGGAGGCGTTTCAGCGTTCCACCGGCGAATCCGATTCCCGGATTACCGCCATTTGCTAGCACCACAGTCGCGTCGAACTGGCCATTAGAAAGCGCCATCACCGATTGTAGATGCCCGCCCGCCATCGCGGCTTCGGAAAAGAACGTATCAGGCTCAATACCTTCATTCCGCATAGCCCATCGCGGGTAAATATAACCGGAGGTCGAATTGAAATCGACATAGGCGAGTGACTTGCCTTCTAGGTCCTCAATACTCTCATAGGGACTTTCGGCTTTCACAACGATGGTCGAATAATAGCCAGAAATGCCATTTGAATCGCGCCGCACCAGAAACGCTTCAGCCAGCTCACCGATTTGCGCTTCGACATTGGAATAAGAGCCGCCGCCCATGGACGCGATCTGGATCTGACCCGATGAAATCGCCTGGATCACGCCATTATAGTCGCTGGATTGATAGACCTTGACCGGGATGCCGAGAATACGCTCCAGATAATCCTGGCGCGTTTTGATACGAAAAAGCGCCAGAGGCGTGTCCTCTGACGCTGTTGTACCCATTTCCAGACGCGGCAACTCCGCACGCCAATCATCCGGATGTTGACGTTCCGTCGGCGCTGAGGCGCCTGAACAGCCAACCACGGCGATCGCGCACAGAATTCCCGCAAAACTAAGTGTCGTTTTAGAGCGCACCAAATTCATTCCCCAATGTAATGGTCGAGCCTTAAATCCTCATCATGTCACCCAGATGAAATTCCTTAAGAAGGACAGCTACGAACAGAAGATTTGTCTAATTCCTTCAGGAATCCCAATCCATATGCCCCGATTAGAGCTTGACGAAAGCGCCTGCTCGCTTCCGATTAGGACCACAGATAAGGGGATCAAACCATGCCCGTTCTTGTTTCCTTTTCGGGGCTGCCCGGGGTTGGTAAAACAACCATCGCTAAAGCGCTGTGCCAGCAAACGTCCGCCATTTACATACGTGTCGATGTGATTGAATCAGCCCTACGCGAAAGCGTCCTGAAAATAGATCCGTGCGAAGATGCTGGGTATTTAGCGGCATGCGGCGTGGCACGCAGCAACCTGCTCTTGGGACGCAGTGTGATTGCCGATACAGTCAACCCGGTCGAAGCCTCTCGCCAGCTCTGGCAGGACACAGCTGACACCGCCAATGCGACTTTGTTTAATATAGAGGTGGTTTGCTCTGACACGGAGATGCATCGAAATCGCGTCGAAACGCGCGAAGCTGACATTGAAGGCCACCCCCTGCCCGATTGGCACCGGGTTGAAACCCGCCAGTATGAGCCTTGGACGACCGTAGATCTCAAAATCGACACGGCTGTGAGCTCTGTTGCGCACGCGGTCGAAACCATTCTCAACACATTGAAGGCCCATCACCTAGACTTCGCATAACCGTAACAACGGTGTCACAGCGGTTTCGTACCGACGTCGGGCTTGGTTCGAACGGGGGTCGTCACGATGCGTGCAATTCTTCTTTCTTTAGTGTCAGTGATTTTTTTGAGCGTGGCCCCTGCATTGGCCCACCCGGGCCATGACGAAGCACCGCCAGAGGCGGAGCTGGAACGCACCGCAACCGTCCCACAAGGGCTTATTAAGGAGTGGCTGTTTTGGCCCACTTATATTCTGCCGGGTCGCTCCGGAGTCCTTTCAAACGAGGTGCCGACGTTCGAGACATTGCCGGCACCGATTTCAGATCGATTGTCGCCGCCGCGAAATTGGCTCGGCCAAAACGCGACAGATAGACAGCGTCGCCTTTTGAGATCCGATCAGTTGCCCACAGGAGACTTCACGATCGAATTCTGGGTCACCTATCATGTCGATCAGCCCGTCGGTGGGGGCGCGATGGCGTTTGATGCGGACCACAATCAACCTGCTCTCTGGCAGTTTGGATTCTGGCAGGGCGATCTACAATATAGCGTCGGGGACGCCTCGATCTCAGCGCCAGTCATGGAGCTCAAAACCAGCCGCATCCAACAGGATCTGGAAAGTGGTGACTATAAACGTGGCGTCGATCGATATTGGCATCACCTGGTCGGCGTCTTTGATGGCGACACGTTGAAAGTGTATCATCAAGGCGACCTCATCGCGACCCAGGACGCAAGGCAAGCCACCTTTAATTATCCGAGTAGTACAGAATTTGAGATCGCCGCTTATCTGGAAAACGAGCCCTATATGGAGCTCGGCAACCTGATCCGAAATGTTGGCCTATACGATCGCGCGCTGTCCCAAGAGGAAATTACGGCCCGCTTCGAAGACCATCGAGAACTGGTTCATAAGGCGGTCCATTTCCGAGACGTTTTCCACTTCACAACGGCTGCGCCGCACGTCGCGCTGCCGACCACTTCAAGTATTCAACTCAGTTGGGAGGCGGATCGCCGACATGAGACACTGATTGAATGGGGCACGACCCCAGCCCTCGGAAACGCAAAGCGGCTGCCGCTTTCGAGCGGTCGAATGACAAAAACCCAGCTGACAGATCTTAGAGCCAATACGGCCTATTATTACAGAGTCGTCCTGACCGACTCAGAGGGTGAAGAGCTAAATTCTGGCCTTCTCTCCTTTCGAACCGCCGTAGAGCCGGGTGATCCGGTGATTTTCGCCGCCATTTCAGACACTGAAGCACGCCCGCATGTAAATGCGCACCTGGCCGAATTGATCTGGCGAGAAACGCCGCACTTTTTGATCAATGCCGGTGATCTGACCGACGGCGGACGGCACGACCAAAGAGTGGAATGGACGCATGAATATTTTGCCGCCATGGGGCACTTAATGGCGCAGATGCCTGTCCTTCCGGTGATGGGAAATGGTGAAAGCGACTATATTTGGTTCGATCGCTATCACGCGGATCGTGGCCCCGCGCGATCATATTATAATTTCCGCTATGGCGATGTTGAAATATTCGTTCTCGATTCAAATGTGACAGCGCGCGAGGACCAACCGAGCTTCCGAGAAGATCAACGTAATTGGCTTGACGCCGCGCTTCGCCAGTCCGATGCGAAATGGAAGATTGCTACGCATCACCACCCCGTGCTTTCTGAACGGTATCCAGAGCTCGTTTCAGACTTTGTCGATTTGTACGAAGCTCACAAGGTCGACCTCGTCTTGGTTGGGCATCATCACAACTATCTTAGGTCCTGGCCATTGCGCGGTGACATGCCGATCGCGGAGGATGGCGTAATTTACATCCAACTTGGAGGCGGAGGTGGAAATCTATCTGACCGCCCTCGCCAACCAGA
>JAYZAM010000144.1:0-5697 GCA_036339715.1 Pseudomonadota bacterium
CATACTGTCAATCTCAGCGTAGGCGAGGCTTTCGATCGTTTCCAAAGCAGCGATCACATCATATGGGGAACGGCCTTGCGGGTCGTCCATCGGCAGCGCCAGGATCAGCTCGCCGGAATAGCTCGCGCGTACCAGGTGCAGTCCATTCAACACATCGTATGCAGACGCCCAGTCCGCATAGGCGGCTCGCGTCGCAGCCTCGTCCCGGCGAAAATTGCGATAAACCGTATCCAACGCGGGTTCGTTCTTGAACTTCACAATGAAGGTGGCTGCAGGTTCTGAAAGCTTAATCGTCTGGGCGGGTAACGCACTTGTCACCTTAGTGGTTTGCTGTGCGAAATTCGGCAGGAAGCGCGGCCCGCCAGCCTGCTCGGAAAAGGTCACGCATCCAGTGACCGTCAGCATGCAGAGCAAGGCAGCAAAACCGATCTGACCGCCATAGTGCGGGCTCGCTCCCATAATCGCCATCACCTCTTCCCCTCTCCCATCATTCTGGCAGAGTCACATTTGCCAAATTCAGCAAACCCGCTCCGCATGGACGCAGACAAATATCCGGATCGTCGTCAGACGGTGTTGCCCCCGGAAACTGCGTACATGGGCCAGAACATTTATTCTCCGGAACGGAGCTTATCCCAGACATTAGGGTTGAGACAAGCTGCTCAGAGCTGAGCTCAGGTCGCTTTGACTTGATCAGTGCCAGAGCGGCCGAGACATGCGGGGTCGCCATGCTCGTGCCCTGCTCGTAAGCGTAGAAACACTGAGACACCGCTTCTCCCGTAAGAGGATCTGCGCAATTTTCCGCCGACTTGGTCGACAGAACGCCATCCGGATTGCCATCAGCATCATCGTCGCGGGTCAGGTCGCCGCCGGGCGCCATGATGTCTACTGCGGCTCCATAATTTGAATAAGGTGCCATATGTCCGCGCGCATCCCCACCCGCAACCGTTACAACATTCTGACATCCAGCCGGCGCAAAATAGTCGGTCGGAACACTCCGGTTTCCAGCCGCGACCACGACGGTGACGCCCTGCTCAGTCACTGAATCAATGGCATCCTGCATCGAGGCTGGGCACGTTTTAAACAGGCCAAGAGACAGGTTGATGATATCGGCGGGGTTTTCGTTCCAGACTTCTTCGCCGAGCTCATTGAATTCCGGAATCGTCCCGGCTGCCCAACGGATCGCGTCATTAATGTCGGAAAGCTTGCCACCGCATGTGCCGAGCGCACGAACCGGAACGAGTTTGACATTCCACGCCCCACCCGCGACGCCATCGGCATTATTGGTCGACCCGGCGCCGACAATGCCCGCGACATGGGTGCCATGAAACGTGTCGGAAAGGATGTTTCGGGTCGGGCACGCGTCGCCAGGATCGTTCGGGTCAGAATCCCGGCCATCGCCATCATTGGCAACATCGAGGTCCGAGACCATATCCCAGCCCGCCACTACGTTCGGCGACCCTGCGATGTCGGGATGATCCAATTGTAGCCCGGTATCGACAATGGCAACCACGACTTCAGAAGATCCCTGACTCTCTTGATCCGTCCAGAAATCAACAAATCCAGCGCCGCCCTCGGACTCATCCCGAGCCGCACCTTGTGTTTTATAGTGCCACTGCAATCCGAACAGTGGATCGTTCGGCGTGACGGTTGTCGGCGTCAGCGTCTGCCCGGGATGCCGGATCATTTGATGCTCATAAAGCCAGTCTTTTTCGACATATTCGAACTCGCCAGACTCACGCAGGTCTTGGATGACGCATTCCATAGCGACAAGCGGATTGGCGTCTTCGGCTGTTGCGGCAATCTCATCGCACTTCAAGTCATTCTCTAGCGCAATGCGCCCCTGCTGCAGTACCGCTTGGGTAAAGTTGGTTGGGTTGAGGGCGTCAGAGCCAATTTCAATGACCATTTGGCCTGAACGGGACCGCTGAATGCTGGCCGCGACTTTGAACTTGGTTGCCGTCTGGATCATCCGCTCTTCAGCTTCTAGCTGGCGTTGCAGGGCAGCATTCGGCAAGATCAGTGCGCGCTGAGCAACTTTCGGATTAAGCTTTGGCAATTGAGCCATTTTTTCTTCAGGGGTCGCTGGCAATCTGAACGGCAGAGACCGGGCCATGACCGGTGCTTCGTCTTCACGGATCACGCCGCGCTCAATTCTCTTTGCCGGCAGGGTTTCTTTCAATGGCGCTCGCGGCAAGGCTGGTTCGCTTGATTCTGGCGTGATCAATGGAACCGGCCGGCGCGTTTGATCCGGGTCCACCACTGTGATCGAGCGGGTCTGGCGCTGCGGCAGTTCGATCCGGCGAATGACATCAGGGTCGATAACCGCTTCATCTATGGTCTTCTGATCCGGAATGATGATTTTGGCTTCGGATTGATCGTCAACGACCATATCGAGCGATCTCTCAGGCTCCGCCATGATCTGCGCCATTTCCACTGGAGCCGGCAGTGCAGCCGGTTTCGCGACGATCGAACCGATAATGAAGCGCGCAGCCGCTTCATCTTCACTCACAGCAACAGCACGGCTCTGCAACGTTCCCGCGAACGCACGGGATTCCAGAGGGACGCTGGAATAGCGGGTTTCATCCGTATTTGTGACATCCTCACCGCCGAGTTGCCCGATGACGGCATCGCCGAGCTCCCCGATCCGGTTGATCCGCTCTTCCTGGCGGTCACACGCCGTTAGGCCGAAGACTGTCAGTGCGGTCGCGGTGAGCGCAGCATGCTTCACCCACTTTGCCGATCTCGCCATGTCTGTTCACCCCTAATCTACTCCACGTCGGTCAATATCTTAACCATATGTCAATCTCGTGGCGAAGGAAATTATTCACGTCCGCCGAGCGCCTTACCGACCACCAGCCCCGCTTCTTCGATTGCTTTTCGCGCTGGAACAGAAACGGCAGTCATATTCATAAAGCCATGCACCATGCCCGGATGTTCCTTGATTGTGACCGGGACACCATGGGCGGCAAGTTTGGACGCATAGGCGCGTCCTTCATCTTTCAGCGGGTCCCAGCCACAGAGCACCAAGTGGGTCGGGGCTAGCCCTGCGAAGTCTTCATCGGGCGCAAATAAGGGCGAAACGCGCTTGTCCATACGCTCTGTTTCTTTCTCAACGTAGGAATCGCGAAAGTAGTCGAACAGGTTGGGGGAAATGAAAAACCCGCCTTCCTGAAAGGTCAGCCGCTTGGCGCGAATGTCGACAAATTGCACCAATGGGTACAGCAAGAGCTGAAAAGCCGGGCTCAGTTTGTCAGTACGGACAGTCTCTTGCGCAATGAAGGCGGACAAATTTCCGCCCGCGCTGTCGCCCGCCACAGCGATGCGGTCTGGATCGAACCCTAGAATATTGTTCCGGTCTGTCGCCCAGTTCCACGCCGCTAGCGCATCACGATGCGCATCCGGAAACCTGTTTTCGGGCGCAAGGCGATAATCGACCGAAAGCACCCGGCAACGCGAACTCGCGGCGAGACGGCGACAAATCACATCGTGCGTATCGAGATCCCCTAACACAAAACCACCGCCGTGAAAGAAGATGATGGCGGGGGCCGGTGTAATTCCAGCGGCCAAGGGCACGTATAATCGGGCTTTCAATGGCCCATCTGCGCCATCAACGATCAGGTTCGAGATTTCTGCGAGGTCCGGTAAATCGCGCTCGACGGAACGGCTGGCACGATAAAAGCTCTGCCGCAAACCATCTGTCGAACCCTTCCAATCCATGTTGGAAAAGTCGGGCATTTTGAGTTTGTCCATAAAGGACTTCAGGGTGTCATCCATCGCCATGCGCGGACCATAAGCGTGAAGTGATGGTGATTTAAAGGCAGAAAATCGATCCCTGCACCCTTAACCGATAAAGAAATAGTCGGTGACCCGCCAAATGACATAAGGCGTATTTCCAACCATCACCTCTGGCAGCAAATCGGCCCAGATGCGCGCGCGAACATCGCCCGGCAAGCGGGCGGAAACAGTTTCTACAGCGATACCAAGATCACAGACATCCATACCAGCAATAACCTCGCGCATTTTCGCATAAGAAATGCCCTCGGAATTGGCGAAAGCGGCAATCTGCAGGGCCAATGCCCACTGTTCCGACCCGAGTGCCAGACCTTCCTGTTGCAAGATGGCTTCGTCTCGCACGCCGGGCCGGGAATTCCTGACTGGACGATCTTGTGCCCGTTTCGCCGCTGTAAGGAGTGTTGCCATCCAATCCATCGCCCAGACGTATTGCGGGCTCCGATACGGAAACTCTGCGAGTAAACCCGGCACCAAATCCTGTTCATTCTGACTGAGAAAGCGCGCGATGGTCGGACCGTCGCACCAAACGCTCTCATTCGATTTGAGGTCTTTCAGCCCACCCGCGAGACCTGAGATGATCTGCTGATAATCAGAGCTACTGGCGGATCGCAGTGACAGAGCCTGCTCGGCAAATTGACTGAACAAAGCCTCCAGCACCAATTGCGAATAGGCGCTCTCACTCGCACCATCTTTTGCGGCAAACGCTGTTGCTGTCTGAAGCTCAGCATAGGTCGCTGGAGAGACGGCTCGCAAAGCTTCGACGGCGCGCCGCGTTGCCGGGTCCGGCAAATTGCTCAGCACTGTGACCGGCTCGGACGCCCCCGCATCGGTCGAAGAATTGCTTTCAGGTGCGGGCAAACTCAGAAAGACCACCAGAAACCCAATCGCCACAAGGGCAAGACTAGCAAAGCCAATGGCAAGACCGGTTGCGGGCTTTTGAGAGCGTTCCATGCCGGGCTAGAGCTGCACCACGTTTGGCGGCGGGCTGTCCACAAATAGGCTGTCCACCAGATCCGCGCGACAATCCTGCGTCATACGTTGATTGACGTAGCCTTTATCGGTGATCTCACCTTTGTCGATGCTGGGTGGTTCGGTCATGACGAGGAAGCGCTTAATCCGGCGCGATGATCCAGGCTCAGCCGCATTGAACGCCGCGACCTTGGCAGCGAGATCTTTCGTGTAGGCCATAAAAGCTGCCATCTGATCGCCTTCTGCGCGTTTTACATAGTCCTCAAACGCGACCGGGGACGGCCAGAACATGGCGCCAATAAAGTTCTTATCCTGTCCGCAAATCACCGCGTCAAAAACTAGTGGTGAACAGGCGGCCACGAGATCGGGTCTCAGAACCCCCACACTGACCCAGGTGCCGGAAGACAGTTTAAAGTCCTCGCCAACGCGTCCATCAAAAATAATACCCTGGTTCGGATCATCTTCATCGACAAATTTCGCCGCATCGCCGAGACAGTAGTAGCCTTCTTCATCGAACACTTCAGCGTTCTTTTCCGGCAGGTTGAGATAGCCCGGCATGACCGTCTCGCCCTTAACCCGAACTTCCAGTTTACCCATGGTCGGCACCAGTTTGAGCGTTAGACCAGGCAGGGGCAGGCCGATCAGTCCGACGCGTTCAACCTCCCAATGCACGACTGTGATGCCTTGCGTCTCAGTCGCGCCGTACATAGTGATGATCGGCACACGCCGTCCGGTGGCTTTAATGGCGAGATTTTGGATACGGTCATAGAGATCATCCGACAGCGTTGCGCCGCCATATCCGATCGAACGCATGTTCTTGAAGAAGGCCGCCAGCAACGCATCATCTTCTTCCATCGCTTCTGCGAGCATGGCGAGCGCAATGGGCGCCGTGCCAAAGGTTGATGGCTTGCAGTCCAAGACATTGCGGATGGTCTC
>JAYZAM010000145.1:0-6608 GCA_036339715.1 Pseudomonadota bacterium
TGCCCGCGCCTGAACCGCGAATAATTCGTTCGATATCACGCCGTACAGGTTTTGCGCGGTCGACCGCTCGCTCGCGAAATCACGGATATTATTGTCGCGGAGAAATGCCGCAATCTCGGCTTCGGCATCGAGAAGCTGCCCTTCGAAGCGTTTCTGTTGAGCGCGCAATTGATCCACAGGACGACTGCCAAACAATTCGGATCGCCGCTGCAGATAGGCGGCCATAGCTGCGTTCAGAATCTCAGAGGCCACGCGCGGGTCTTCGTGTTTAAACCCGACACTAATGATATTTGAGTTCGGCGACGCATCGGCCCAGAGGCTTTTTTGCAAAGCTTCCACACCCTTTTGGTAGAATTCGAACTCGATGGGTTCTGCCAGTGCGGCGCCTGCCTTGTCGATTTCTTTGTCTCTGGCTTTTGCGAGATCTGGATAGATCCGCTCCAGGGGAAACCGTGACAATGTTCGTTCGGCTACGAGTTGGGTTTGCAGGATTTCGAGCTCACCCTGGATCACTTCCTGAATGCCAGGGCCCGGATCAAAACTTGGGTCGCTCAAAATCGAGCTCGATCTGACTTCATCGCCAGACGTGACATAAAGCGCTGATCGAGACTCATAGGTCTTCGGCATCTGGAAGGCCAGAAACAGGCCAAGCGCAAAAATCGGCAGACCAATGAGCATCATCAGCCACTTTGCCCGCCAGAGTTGGAGAATGAGATCGACCACACCCAGACGTGGCCGCGCAGGCACAAAGCCCGCATCGGTCTGAATCCCCCCAGAGGGACCCCAGTCTGCAAAGTCGGCCATTGGTGAAGCTCCGCGCGCGTGGTCCTACGAATTCTTCTTAACCCTTTGATACTTCCTTAAACATTAACGCGGACGTTGAGAGTGAAAGAATTTACCATTGAATCGGCCTATGAAACACTTGCTCGGCATCGCCCTGTTTCCGATCATTCTTGCGGCTTGCCAGACCAGCACGCCGATTGCCTCGGACATATTCCCACAGCAAGAGTGGCGGCATGAAGATGGCGCCGATGCATTCTATCTGCTCGCGCCCGGAGATCAGCTCGAGGTTATCGTCCACACTGCACCCGAACTCAGCCGGACGGTGACCATTGGCCCAGACGGCCGTTTCCGGATGCCCTATTCAGGGCCGATTCACGCGTCCGCCCGGACCGTTGATGAAGTCCGCCAGGGGGTTCAAGTGGCGATGGCGACGGAACTGAATGACCCCGACATCGATGTTCTGCTCGCGGGAACGCCATCGCAGCGCATTTTTGTCGGCGGGGACGTCACCAATCCAGGCCTGTTCGAACTGCCTGGTCTGATCGATCCCTTACAGGCCATCATCATGGCCGGCGGCGCAACCGACACGGGCCGGGTACGCACAGTGGTTCTGATGCGGCGTATGCCGGGCGGCGGTATGAAATCGGCTGTGTTCGACCTCAAAGCCGGTGTTTATGATCCAAGCCTTGCTGATTGGGCGCCATTGCGCCGGTTCGACGTGGTCTATGTCACCCGCAAGCCGATCTCGGACCAGAACCTGTTCGTTCGCCAGTATATTCGAGACGCGCTGCCGATCGACTTCTCACTGTTTTACGACATTCGCAGTGGAAACTAGTCATCGGGGCTTTCACGCCATGACATAAGCGCTTATGCGGGTGAAAACGCATTTACAGGAGCGCCTCATCATGGCTGATGCCGAAAACACGATCATTATGGAAACCTCGAAAGGCACCGTGACCATTGAATTGCGTCCGGACCTTGCCCCCGGTCATTGCGATCGCATTCGCGAGCTCGCCCGGGAAGGATTTTATGATGGGATCATTTTCCACCGTGTGATTGATGGCTTCATGGCACAGGTTGGCTGCCCAAATGGCACCGGCATGGGCGGCTCCGATAAACCAAACCTGCAGGCTGAATTTAACGCCGAACCGCACGTACGTGGCATCTGCTCCATGGCCCGGACCAACCAGCCTCATAGTGCCAATAGCCAGTTCTTCATCTGCTTTGATGATGCACGCTTTCTCGACAACCAATACACCGTATGGGGCAAGGTCACCGAGGGTATGGACGTGATCGATCAGCTTGCCAAAGGCGAGCCGCCGCGCAGTCCGGACTCCATTGTCTCTATGAAAGTCGCGGCAGACGGGTAAAGTTCAGCTTCATTATGTGAGACTGGACGTATGGCTACGGCTCAGAATAGACGCAGTTTGAAATGGTGGAGCGGGCGGCTTCTCGGCTCCCGCATCGCGCGGCTGATTTTTGCGTCCAATCTGGCCGGCCTGATCATTCTGATCGTTGGGGCTATGGTGCTCAACGAAATGCGCGCGACTTTTGTCGTGTCGAAGAAACAGGACCTGATTGGCCAGGCACAATTGCTGTCCAATCTGATCGGGGACGACGCAGCTTATGGAGAGCCACAACCCATTCTGGACGAAAACCTCGCCAAGGACGTGATGGCGTCCCTTTCCCTGCCGCAAACCATGCGCGGCAAGATTTATGACATGAACGGCACGCTGGTCGGTGACAGTTACTTTCTCTCCGATCGCGTGATTGTTGAAAATCTACCACCATTGCAGGATCCGGATCGGCTGACCGTCTGGAGCAAGGGCCTTTCCGAATGGGCTGTTTCAGTCCTCGGATCTTTCCGACCCTCCGAGGGTGAGGCAGCTGTTCGGACCCTGTCATTCGAGGAAGAATTTGACGAGGCCATTACCGGCAACGAAGCCGCGAGCCAGCGATTTAATGATCGCGGGCAACGGATCATTTCGGTTTCACTGCCGATTCAGCATGTCAGCGCTGTGGTTGGCGTTTTGACGCTGGAATCGAATGATATTGATGCGATCATTCGTGCCGAACGCGCCGCGTTGATCCCCTTTATTGCCGTCGCCATTCTGGTTGCGTTGATTACATCCGGCCTTTTGACGATCGGGATCGCTAATCCCCTCCGCCGACTGGCCAGCGAAGCGGATAAGGTCAAAAGCGGCTCAAGCAGCAAACTGGATCTCGCAAAGATCTCCAAACGACACGACGAAATCGGACATCTCGCCCAATCGGTTGAAGAGATGACCGAGGCCTTGTTCGAACGGATTACTGCAAACGAGGCGTTTGCGGCGGACGTTGCGCATGAGCTGAAGAACCCGCTCACCTCTATCAGATCGGCGGTGGAAACATCCGAACTGGTAAAAGATGACCCGGCGGCCCTCGAAAAACTGCGGAATGTCATGGCGCAGGACGTCAAAAGGCTGGACCGGCTGATTACAGATATTTCCAATGCCTCGCGACTTGAGGCTGAGATTACGCGGATCCCGACTGAACGGCTGGATATCTCCAGATTCGTCCGTGAAATCGTTCGTACGTATGAAAATCTTGAGCATCAACGGAACGTCAAAGTTGAGTTTAGTGACGCGACCATGGATGCCGGCCTCACCGTGATCGGACGTGAGGGCCCGCTTGGACAAGTCGTGCGCAATCTGATCGACAATGCGCGCTCCTTTTCGCCCGAGGGTGAAACCGTCACAGTTACGCTTCAGCAAAGTCGCCAAGGTCCCCAAACCACCGCAAAAATACTCGTCGAAGACAATGGCCCGGGCATTCCCGCCGACAAACTGACGAAGATCTTTGATCGTTTCTATACAGACCGACCTGAAGGATCGGCGTTCGGCAATAATTCGGGCCTTGGTTTGTCCATCGTGGCGCAGATTGTCACCACGCATATGGGGACCGTAATCGCCGAAAACCGCGAGTCTGGCGGCGCTCGCTTTACGGTTGAACTCCCCGCCAGCTAGAAAAATTCGCTTAGCAGTTGAGAATCGCCACGCCCTATTGAGAACGAGGGGTGAATGTGATATACAATTTCGTCACAACACCATATCCGAGCCATGCTTATGTCGGCACCTGAGGAGAAATCTCGCCGGCAACGTGGCTCGTTTGCGTAGAAGAAGAGGTCCCCATATGGCAACTGCAGATGCACTCGATTTCCAAGAAGGTCAGAAAATCGTGTACCCGGCGCATGGCGTCGGCACCGTAACCGCCATCGAACAGCAAAAAGTCGCTGGCATGACCCTGGAAGTTTATGTCGTCTCGTTTGACCAGGATAAAATGATCCTTCGCGTCCCGACAAACCGCGCGATCGCGTCTGGTATGCGGGCACTTGCAGGATCGAAACTGGTTGAAGATGCGCTGAAAACGCTTGGCGGCAAAGCGCGGATCAAGCGCACAATGTGGTCGCGACGCGCCCAGGAATATGAAGCCAAGATCAATTCTGGTGATCTGATTTCAATCGCTGAAGTCGTTCGCGACCTGCACCGTATGGAAGATCAGCCAGAGCAATCTTATTCTGAGCGTCAGCTCTATGAAAGCGCTCTGGATCGCATGGCACGCGAACTCGCTGCAGTCGAAAGCATTGATCACAGCACAGCAATGGATCGCCTCGCTGAGTCGCTTGCGAAAAAGAAAAAAGCCGCCTGAAAGGGTGAGCCGGAAAGCGGCGAAGAAACTTGAAGGAGCCCCCGCCTAACCGGCGGGGGTTCTTGCTTTTAGACCGCTAAAAAATTTTTCAAGATTTTTTTTGATCCACTCTCGGAAACCGTTCGTAAAGATTCCTGAATACGCCGTTAACGGGCATTGGAGGAAGAATGACGGGCACACGTCAGTTAGGTGGAAACCCAGATCGCAGCTTTGTTCGCAAAGCCATGAAAGCGCCCATGCTGGAAGCGGAGCATGAACTCAATCTCGCGCGCCGATGGCGCGATCATGAGGACGAAAACGCGCTGCATGAACTGACAACCGCTTATATGCGTCTCGTGATCTCTATGGCCTCCAAATTCCGCCACTATGGTCTGCCCCTGGCCGATCTGGTTCAGGAAGGGAATGTTGGCCTGATGCAGGCCGCCGCGCGGTTTGAACCCTCCCGTGAGGTTCGCTTCTCAACCTATGCGGCCTGGTGGATTCGCTCCTCAATTCAGGATTATGTCCTCAGGAACTGGTCAATCGTTCGGACCGGCACAACGGCGGCGCAGAAATCGCTATTCTTCAATCTACGCAGACTTCGCGCGAAGATCGACGATACAGGCGACGCGATTATGACCGCCGAAAACAAGAAATGGGTGTCCGAGCATCTCGGCGTTCCGGAACGCGATGTTGAGACCATGGCCTCTCGGCTTTCGGCGTCAGACCGGTCCCTCAATGCGCCGCTCGCTGTCGACGGTGACGCGCAATGGCAGGACCTCCTGCCGGATGAAAGCGCGACACCGGACGAAATGGTCATGGAAGAGCATGACAATGCGAAGCGGAAAGCCTGGATCACCGAAGCCCTTCTGGTGTTGAATGAGCGCGAAGCCCTGATCATTTCTGAACGCCGCCTGACAGATGATACTGTCACCCTGGAAGTGCTGGGCAAGCGACTTGGAATATCGAAAGAGCGCGTTCGCCAGATCGAGCATCAGGCGCTCAAGAAACTCAAAAAGACACTGACGAAAATGGTCGGCGATCCAGAGAAAGCCGGATTGATCCCAGCGACATAATCGCCGCCGCCTTTGATGGAATAAGGGGTTCGCAAGTTAGGTCTTGCGAACCCTTTTTTGTGTTCCCACATGAAGGTCAGTCGGGTTGCTGCTGAGCGGGACCCAAACTGTAAACAAGGCCGCGCAATCTGTATTGGCGGTCCGTAAATCTGCCTTTGAAAGGGGATAGAGTATGAATTTCGACACTTACACAGAGCGCGCTCAAAGCGTCCTGCAAGCGGCCCAGACCGCTGCCCTCGCCAATTCCAACCAGATGTTTCTGCCCGAGCATATTCTCAGCGCCATGCTGGAGGACAGAGATCAGCTAGCGGTCAATCTGATCCGCGCCGCCGGAGGACAACCCGAGCGCGTCAGCCAGGCACTTGAAAGCGCATTGCGGGCAATTCCGAAAGTCAGCGGAGGACAGGGTGGATTGCGTCTCGACCAGAGCACCGCAAAACTGTTTGCAGACGCCGAAGCGGGAGCCAAGAAAGCTGGCGACAGTTTCATTACCGTTGAACGCATGCTGATTGCGCTCGCGGGCCTAAAGAACAATAAAGCTGCAGACGCGATCGCTCAGGCCGGTGTTACACCGAGCCTATTGGAAGCCGCTGTCTCCCAATTGCGACAAGGCCGCACAGCCGACAGCGCAAATGCCGAAGAAGGCTATGAAGCCCTCAAAAAATACACGCGCGACCTGACCACAGATGCGCGCTCAGGAAAACTCGATCCGGTGATTGGCCGCGATGAGGAAATCCGCCGGGCCATCCAGGTTCTCTCCCGGCGAACGAAAAACAATCCCGTCCTGATCGGTGAACCAGGCGTGGGTAAAACCGCCATTGCCGAAGGGCTCGCTCTGCGCATCGTCAATGGCGCTGTCCCGGAAAGCTTGAAAGACAAACGCCTCCTGGCGCTTGATATGGGCGCTCTGATTGCCGGGGCGAAATTTCGCGGTGAATTCGAAGAGCGGCTGAAAGCGGTCCTCAAGGAAGTCGAACAAGCGGAAGGCGGGATCGTCTTGTTCATTGACGAAATGCACACCTTGGTCGGCGCGGGGAAAACCGATGGTGCCATGGACGCTTCAAATCTCATCAAGCCAGCCTT
>JAYZAM010000146.1:0-4400 GCA_036339715.1 Pseudomonadota bacterium
CGGTATCCTTCAGGAGCTGTTCAAGATTGTAGTGAATTTCCGGATTGGGCCAGAGATGGTGGTGCGGGTCCACGATTTCCCGTTTCGGGTCAATAATCTCTTCCGTAATCTGGCTGAGCCAGGCATCATTATTGAACATCAATCAACGCTCCGTGTTCTGTTTAATTCGCGCCGTTCGCCTATTCCGCGAACGGTAAACCGTTTCAAAACAGGATAATTATGGACCCGAATAAGCAGCTATGGCTAGATGAGTGGCTGATGGCAGCGAGGGACATCAAATTGCCGGTCATATTCAGAGGGATACTGATTTTACTCGCGGCTGCGATGGCGACGTGTGCTGTTCAACCGGATCATGCAGGACAGCTCTCTCAAACACAAACCAAAGTGATCTTCGACACGGATTTTGGCGGAGACGCGGACGACCTTGGAGCAATCGCCATGCTCCACTACTATGCGGATCGCGGCGATATCGACCTCCTGGCGATTACGAGCTGGTCGAATGAGAAATATGCCGTGCCAGCGCTCGCCGCGGTCAATTTGTTTTATGGCAGACCCAATTTGCCATTGGGGGTGCGAGAAACCGACACTTGGCGGACAGAGTGGAATTACACAAAGTCGATCGCGGATCAGTTCCCGCACGACCCCAAAGCGGTGGCCAATGCCGCCCCTGCCGTGTCGCTCTATCGTCAACTCTTGGCTGAGGCACAGCCACACTCGGTGACAATCATCACGGTTGGGCCGCTGGCCAACATCCGGAACTTGCTTCGATCCGCGCCGGACGACGTGTCTGAGCTTTCAGGGGAAGATTTGGTCGAGGCCAAGGTCAACCAGGTGATTATTTTGGGTGGCCAGTTTCCGAATGGGATAACCGCGCACGGGCCTGAATGGAACTTTGATGGGAACATGAAAGGGGTCACGCAGGAAGTGATCACGCGGATCGAGCGACCGATCATTTTCAGCGGTTACGAAGTCGGGGAGGCCTTGCGGTATGGAGCGGCGCTTAATCAGCACCCAGCCAACACACCGCTTTATGTCGGCTATAAATATTTCAGCGCACATGCGCCGTGGATGAAGAGTGCCTATCAGGGCAAAATCCTGGACAATGCCTCTTTCGATCAGACCGCTGTGATGTTTGCGGCGATTAATGGCGTCGGCACGCATTGGACTCTGAGCGCGCGCGGTACATTGTCCGTCGATGCAGACGGTGTCGGAACCTGGGTCGAGAGCGCTGACGGGCAACATCGCTATATGATCCTGACCGAAGACACGGCCGCCACGATTTCTGAGATCGCTGCGGCCATGACGCATTAAGGGTGTGTCTTTCGAACCCGCGGTTTAGCTCAGTTGCAAGGCTGCAAGGAGGTAACACCCTGCGGTCGCGACGGATCCTATGGTTCGGACTGTGTTCCAGCGAGTCCATACGCGGCCATAGACCAACCAATAGGTCGCGGCTTTGGGGCTCGATGGGTCCATTTTGTCGAGTGTCTCGTTCATAGGCACGTTACCGGCCGCTGTGACGATAAAGACAAAGGGGAGATAGATTGCGGCCGCCGCGATGACGAAGCTCTTCGCAGGTCCCTCCATTGCGAACCAGGCATAAAAGGCGAACGCAATGCTGATGGGCACAAGCACCAGGAATGTTGTTAAAAAAACCGAACGGAACACAGTTCGATTGAGCTGTTGCATGGACTCAATTCCACCAGCTGGCGCGGCGCGAAGCAGGCCGCGCATGACGAAGTCCGAGAAAGACTGAAAGACGCCGGCGAGCAGGGCGGTCGAGAGACCAAGAAAGAGACAGAAATAGGCAATAATGTCAGGGGCCATAATGAGTATCCTTAGCGGGAAAGAGCACCGATCGGTTCGATCTCGGAAACGATCGGTGCTTTTACGGGGTTTATGCGTCTACAGGGGCTTTGACGTCCCAAGCGCCGGTCTTCGCGACATCGCGGGCATAAGCGAGGAAGTCTTTCGGGGGACGACCAAGCGCCCGCTGGATGCCGTCCGTAAGATGCGCGTTGCGCCCATCGAGAACCGTGGAGAATAAATAGTCGAGCATCCAGACGACGTCTTTGGGGGCACCGGAGTCGGCGATGCCGGATACAAATGCATCATGGGGCACATTCACGTAAGAGATCTTGCGACCTGTGGCTTTGGAAAGATCAGACGCGATATCGCTCAGAGACATCAGGCGCGGTCCCGTGACCTCATAAATTTGGCCATTGTGAACATCCTGCGTAAGCGCAGCGACGACAACATCCGAGAGATCATCTATGTCGACAAATGGTTCAACTTGGTCGCCAGCTGGCAAGGTTATGGTGCCCGCCAGAACCATGTCGATAAAAGCCCCTTCGGAGAAGTTCTGATTGAACCAGCTGGCGCGAACCACAGTCCATTCAAGGCCGCTGTCCTGAACAATTCTCTCGCATGCCTGAGCTTCGGGCTCGCCGCGCCCGGACAAGATAACGAGGCGTTTAACGCCCGCTTTTTTCGCCTTCCTGACGAAGGTCTCTATCGCATCTGTCGCGCCTGGCATGGCCAAGTCGGGAGAGTATGTGATGTAGGCAGCTGTGACACCCTTCAGGCTGGCATCCCAGCCCGCCTCTTTGTCCCAGTCAAAAGATGGAACTGCAGAACGCGAGCCGATGCGTACGGCATGTCCTGCGGCCTGAAGGCGTTCGGCGACGCGGCGACCCGTTTTGCCTGTGCCACCAAGGACCAGCGTGAGTGGTTTTTTGCGCAAGAAATTCATGATTTCGCTCCTTCGCTTGAGTTTGCGAAACCAGATTTAGCGACCGGAGTGACTTGCTTCTTGTCAGGGCACGACAGAGTTTTGACCCAAGGCGACAAAAGCGGGTCAAGCGTTACTGAGCGCTCAAACGATACGAGCGCGGCGTGTGACCAGACCAACGCTTGAAGGCACGGCTGAAGGCACTTTGCTCCGAAAATCCCGTTAAAAAGGCGACTTCAGCCAAACTGTAATCTGTCTCTTTCAGAAGCTGGTATGCGAGTTCGCGCCGTGCGAGATCGACAAGATCCTGGAAGGAATGTCCTTTTTCGGCGAGGCGTCTTTGCAGCGTTCGCGCGCCCATGCCCAGCGAGGTCGATATCTCAGTCAAGGTCGGAACCCCTTCACTCAGCATTTGTGAAACGGCAATCCGAACTCTTTGTTCAAGGCCCTCATCATTCGAACGAGCGGCAAGTTCGGTTTCGAGATGGCGGTCAAAGAATTGCGCAATGGTGTGATCGCCGAGTTTGTTTGGCGTGTCGAGCGCGGCCTGACTGACCAACAGCGCATCGCGGTCCGACCCAAAGATAACCGGGCATCCAAAATGGTTTGAGAAAACTGTCGTGTCACCTCGGGCCTGATGTTGGAAATGCACCTCCAGCGGAGCGAAAGAGGTCGCGCTGACCTCATTGCTGATGGTCGCAACGGCGGACAAGCTGGCCTCATTCGAAAGCAGCATGCCAAGATTGCCATTTCCGACTTTTTCGAGATTAAAGAACGCGCCGTCGGGATGAGGTTCTAGTCTATAGGTCTCGGCATTTCCCAATACCTGACCGTAGCGTTCAGACCGAACATACGAGCCCCGCAAATCGGGCGCAGACTTCCAGGCGAGGCCGAAGGCACCATATTCGTCGCTTCGCATTGATGCACCGATCCGGAGCGCCAGTCCCAGGCCATTCGGGTCGCGCTCTGACAAATCGGCGAAGAAACGATAATAGGCCTCGGAAGAGATCATTTTGGCAGCATCTGGCGGTGCCTCAGGGTCTAAGCCAAGCGCCGCAACCAAATCTCGAGTCTCTACGCCGGGACTGGCCTGCGCGACAACTTTATAAACGTAAAGTGAGGTTATCTGTGCCACAATTTGTGGTCTAAATCGGCAGGGCGCGAAATCAAGTCAGCGTGCGTTCAGGGGCATCTGCATCTTGAGGCATTAGCCGTTGCTGGGTTTCCCAATTCGGATCGATCCAAACGGGCGCCTCAATTGGCTCCAGCGGTGCGTTACCAAGTATCATGTCCGCGGCTTTCTCCGCCACCATGATGGTTGGCGCATTGATGTTGCCGTAAGGAACCGTTGGAAACACAGAGGCATCGATCACGCGCAAACCGTTAAGCCCATGAACCCGGCAGGCCGTGTCGACGACCGTATCGCGATCACTTTCGGGCCCCATTCGGGCCGTGCCGCAGGGATGGTACGCGCTCTCTATGTTTTCTCGAACCCATTGATCAATTTCTTCATCCGACGAGACGCTGAGGCCAGGTTGCAACTCTTCGCCGCGATAGGCATCCATAGCGGGTTGGGCGATGATCTCACGCGTGAGACGAATGCACTGACGCCAAGCCGCCACGTCATCTTCATGCTGTAAGTAATTGAACAGAATGATCGGATCGGCTTCCG
>JAYZAM010000147.1:0-9641 GCA_036339715.1 Pseudomonadota bacterium
TGATCCAATGTCGAGTGAGAAACCAGGAACGGTGATTGGATCCGTTTGTGTGAAGGTTTTTTTGGAGCAGCCTCTAAAACAACTCTAGCACAGTCTTGAGGCTGCTTGCTGAGGGCCAAGTCCCAGCGAAGTTGAACGCAGCCAAGGATTCAAGAGCCAACCGGCTCACGGACCCCAGCCGAGACCCGGCTGGGGTTTTCCTTTTTCTACGGTCTATTGCGATATCCGCAGATCAGAAATCGACGTGGCGATCTTCCGATAAGCGTCGGTCAATTCTGCAGCCGAGTTTGGCTCGAAATAGAACTCAGGTCCCGATGCACAATAGCGAAGCACCTCACGTCCTGCCCGGGGCGCTTGCAGAGCCACCGCGTAGACCTTCACAGCTGATTGTTTCATCCGATCGCAAAGCGCTCTGGCTTGAGTGTTCGAGCTGCCCTGCTGAGGCAGAATTTCAGCGTTGAACTCACCGTCTGTCATCAGAATGACCACCTTGCTGCTATCGGGTTCAGAATATTTCATAGGCGCTGAACTGCCGGTAAAAACGCCATCCCAAAACTCCGAGACAAGATACCAGCTCCAAGCCACGCCAAGATGACCCGCGGTGCCCCCACCCGCATTCAAACTGTTCACGTGATTGTTCAGCGTGTTGCGATTGTTGGTGAGCGCGATTGGACGGCTGGCACGACACTCATTGCCGCGATACCAGGAACCGGATCGGTTCGGATGACCGACTTGCCAGTAGCCACCATCGCTGCGATTGCGGTCTTCCACAAACCAGGCTTGCTGATGTTCCAGGTAGCGGCCCGGCCCTGGTGCGGCATCCGTGAACTTCGCCGTCCCGCCACGCTCCCAGACACAGGTTGATGTCAGCGTGTAACTTTTTGTTTCCGGCTCACCCCGTCCGCCCCGCGTCACTTCAAACCTGAGGGTTCGATCGAAGATCGTTCCACCTCTTCTATTCCGTTGCCGATAAGCCCGGATCCGCAGGGTGTAGGTGCCTTCACGCCAAACCTGTCCGCTATATCGGGATCCACGTTCTCCGAAGAGTGAATACGGCCCCCAATTATCATTCCGGGTCTTGCCTCTCGGGCCTCTCAACTCCAGGCGCACGCTTCCGACCCGGCCATAAAGCGAGCTGGAACGCGGCACTTCAGCAGCGATCGTAAACTTGTTGCGGGTGCGATTGCTCCCACTCCAATCCTCAATCGCCATGACGGCGTTGTTTCCGAGCTTGCTGAATTCGCGATTGCGAGAGGTATTGAAAAATTGAATGTCGAATTCTGGAACCAGATCCCCCGGATCTGTCGAGGCCGCATTACGATCAGGTTGAATCGTATGTGTGTAAGTTCGCCTCGGTTTAACGCCCGTCACTTTCTCGAAATACTGACCGGCATTGACCATCGTATTGTACGAAACCATCGCAAGACGCGTATTTTCAATCAGTTTCGGTGTCGCATCTGCGGGCAGCAGAATATCGATCGCTTCCTTAGCTGCTGACTTCAGATTGGTCAGCCTCCGGCTGCTATTCATCGACCCTGAGACGTCAAACATGAAAGCGACATCGATTTTGTCGATCCCATATGTCGAGGTCGATCCAACCTTAAATTCCATTTTCTGCCGACCCACAGTGCGGGTCAGGCTGGTTTCCTGTTCGCAAGCTATCGACGCCGAAATGCTTTCGCTAGAAGAGCCGATCGTGGTCTGAGGCTGCCCGCAGATCAGTCCGCCCCCAGCGGAGGCCAGCTGTGCATTCATAAACTCTCGCACAGCCTTTTTCACATCTGAATCCGATGCGCCAGTTTGCTTAACGCGCGCCGCCGCCAGAACCGCAGAATCCAGAACGAGTTGAACCTTGTGCTTCTTCTTTACTGTATTTTGTAAATCAATTGCAAAGCCACCAATTGCAAATATCGGCACCACCGATAATGCAAAAACCATAGCCGCATTTCCGCTCTCCTGAGAGAGCTTTCTCCATGTTTTTTTCAGCATATTGTCCGCCCAAACGCTACGCAGTATCGGCAGAACCTAGCATCGATAGAATGATATCACGTTGACGCTAACAGCTTATTTTTCAACAAGATATTTTACTTTCATTAGTCATGATGGAGCCCCAACCAACATCCCTCAAACCGCGTCTGGAACATGACTCAAAGCCGGACTGAGACGCATGCACGTTTACCAAATCCTCGGCGTGTCTCACCGGTGCCGCTGACATAAAACCAGCGGGCGCAGCTTCGGAAATCGCCATGCATTTAACCTCACAGAGCACTGTCTATATTTAGGTTTGTGAGCGAAGATGAACATTGTATTTGAATTTCGCTTAAATTTATCAAACAAGATAAACCAAGTATTCTAGTTTCTCGATTATGCGTCAGACCCAAAGCGATAAATGGGGACGATCGTGTCTGGATTCTCTGTCACAGCCTGCGGGCAGCTGCTCGGCAAACTTCACAAGAATGTACGCGGAAACGCGGCCATGTTGTTGGCATTGGCCCTGATCCCGATTTTCTCTGTCGCCGGGTTTGCGATCGACCATAACCGCCACATTTCGGCGCAGAACAAGATCCAGGCCTCCCTCGACGCCGCTGCGCTCGCAACGGCCTTGCGCCTCAATCAGGAAAAGCTGGAAGAGAGCGATCTTGATCCGATCGCGCAGGCCTATTTCGACACGCAGCTCGAATTGAATAGCGCTATGGCGCTGGTGCCGGTGAATGCCAAAATTGTCGGTGATGAAGTCGTTCTGTCTGTGACAGGAACGCTTGAAACATCATTGATGGCGATTATTGGCCAGCGCACGATGCCGCTCGCGGCTGAAACAGCTGTCGTCTATAATATTCAGCAACCCGTCGAAATCGCGCTGGTGGTCGATACGTCGGGATCGATGAATGGCTCAAAGCTGACGGCTCTGAAAAATGCGGCCTATTCCCTCGTCGATATTCTCCTCCCGGAGGAGGATGACGCATCCAAGAACGATGCCGCAAAAGTGTCGGTGATCCCGTTCAATGATTATGTCAAAATCGACACCAAATATAAGAATGCCAGCTGGATCCGGGATACCGATTCCTATACGCGCTCCTGGCAACAATGCTCGACCACGAACCGGGCGCGCCGGGAAGCCGGTTGTCGTCAGGAAAGCTATTCATGCACAAAATGGCGAGGATCTGTCGAGGCGGGTAATCGTCAATCCTATCGAGGTACTTGCAAACGCTGGAAATGCCCGAGCGGCGCCGAACCGGAGAAAACCTGCCGGACACGCACACAGCACCGTAAGTGGTATGGCTGTGTTCGGTCCCGGCGCGCGCCCTTCAATACAGAAGATGCATCCTATGCGAGCGAAAAAATTCGCGGCATCGTCTCAACGAACTGGTGCAACGTTTCGACATCTCGCGAACTGACCAATGACCACGAAGAGGTGGACAAGGTTATTGCGAGCCTGCGCGCCAGTCGCCAGACCTATATCCCTGCTGGTCTGATCTGGGGCTTACGATCATTGTCGCCACAGGCGCCATTTGAAGGCGGCGAGGATTATGCCGATTTCGCGAGTGATGGCGGCCGCAAGGCGCTGATGTTGATGTCAGACGGAGCCAATACGGTTTCACCGAATAATTCTGGCTGGCACAATAAACGGAACATCTCGCAAGCGAACAGGTATACGCTCGATATTTGCGAAGAGGCGAAAGACCTCGGGATCGAAGTCTATACAATCGCTTTCGATCTCGATGATGAAGCGACCAAGGACATGCTCGAAGACTGCGCGACGGACTCCTCGTACTATTACGATGCCAGCGACGCCGAAGAATTGAAGGAAGCCTTCGACTCAATCGGCCGGGATCTGTCTGACCTCGCGATTGCCCGCTAAGCGGCTGACGGCTCAGAGTTGACCAGACGGGCGAGGTTTGCCTTAGTCGCAAAATGCGCATTCTTCTTCTGTCGGCGATGATCGGGCTCGCATCGTGCGGTGCGGGCGAGCAGCTTCCGAAACCTGAAAACCTGTGCGAGGCGCCGGGCGCGCGCTGTGTGTCGGCCCCGGTGCGGGATGTGCTCGCAGTCGATGGCGATACGTTTGAGCTGCAGCGTCTGGACGGTCGCATTCGCCTGCGCCTGATCGGCTGGGACAGTCCTGAAACCGGCAATAGCGCCGAATGCGCGGCAGAAGATGCGCTTGGTCAGCAAGTCGAAGCGCGTGCGCGAGCATTGTTCGCAGACGCGAAAACACTGACCTTCAAACCTGAAGGGACGGATCGTTTCGGGCGCACCCGCGCGCATGTCTATCTTGATGATGTCCATATTGGTTGGTTGCTGGCACAGGACGGATTGTCCAAGCCGTGGCTGACAGAAACCGTCAAACCGACTTGGTGCGACTAGGCTTCGCCCGAGGGCATGCTTTCAATTCTGCCGCGTCCGCGCTTAGAAGACTGGCAGAAACACACACAATCACAGGACAAGATCATGCCCGCTATTTCCATGACGCCGCAGGAGGTTTCCGACTATATCGCTCAAGCTGGCCGCGATGCCTGGGTGGTGCCTGACGTTCCGGCCGACACGCCGCGTCGAAGCATTGAAAAAGTCGGCGTCATCGGCGCTGGCACGATGGGCGGCGGCATCTCCATGAATTTCGCAACGGCCGGCATTCCGGTCACCATTCTCGAGCGCCAGCAAGAAGCGCTCGATCGGGGGCTCGGTGTGGTCCGCGGACACTATCAGCGCAGCGCCGACAAAGGCCGCTTCCCGGTCGAGGAAGTTGAGGAACGAATGGGTCGCCTAATCGGCACGTTGACCATGGATGACTTTGCCGATTGCGACCTGATCATCGAAGCCGTGTTCGAAGATATGGATCTCAAAAAGCAAATCTTCACAGATCTTGATCGTATCGCGAAACCGGGTGCGATCCTCGCAACCAATACGTCAGCCCTCGATATTGACGAGATTGCCAGCGTCACCAAGCGCCCGGAAGATGTGATCGGTCTCCACTTCTTTTCGCCGGCCAATGTCATGAAACTGCTTGAGATCGTTCGCGCCGACCACACCGCAGACGATGTTATAGCGACCAGTATGGACCTCGCCAAAACGATCAACAAAGTCGCGACCCTGGTTGGCGTCTGTCCGGGTTTCGTCGGGAACCGGCTCCTTTTTGCCCGTCAGGCGCAGGCCCAGAAACTGGTCTATAAAGGCGCAATGCCCTGGGATGTAGATGCGGCGCTGAACACGTTCGGGTTCCGCATGGGCCCCTATCAGATGTCTGACCTTGCGGGCCTCGACATTGGTTGGAAGAAGGGTGCCAAGACAGCCAACCCGATCCGAGACGCACTCTGTGAGCTTGATCGCCGCGGCCAGAAAACCGGCGCAGGCTATTACGACTATGACGAAAACCGTCGCCCGATACCGTCTGACGTCACCGCGAAGATCATTGCCGACGTCACGGGAGTCGAACCGGGCGGCGCACCGGGGCAAGATGAGATCATCGCAACCTGCATTTATCCAATGATCAATGAAGGGCTTAAAATCCTGGAAGAGAAAAAGGCCCAACGCGCCTCGGACATCGATATTGTCTGGCTGAACGGATATGGCTGGCCCGCCGATAAAGGCGGCCCAATGCTGTATGGCGATATGGTCGGCGCAGAGGCTGTGCTCGCGACCATGGAAAAACTGGGTGCGGATGATGATCGCTTTGCCCCATGCGAAACCCTTAAGCGTCTCGCGTCTGAGGGGGGTCGTTTCATCGACGTTCAGCCTGGCTGATGGAGGAACTGGCAGGCGATTATGATTATGTGATTGCCGGGGCCGGGTCCGCGGGCTGCGTGGTCGCCAATCGCCTGTCAGAGAACCCTAAGACCAAAGTGCTGCTGCTCGAGGCGGGTGGGCGCGATAACTGGATCTGGTTCCACATCCCGGTCGGCTATCTGTTTGCGATTGGCAATCCAAGATCAGACTGGATGTTCGAAACCACCGAACAAGCCGGCCTCAACGGACGTAAACTCAATTATCCGCGCGGAAAGGTGCTGGGTGGATCCTCTGCGATTAATGCCATGATCACCATGCGGGGTCAGGCCGAAGACTATGATGGCTGGCGGGATCTGGGGCTGCCCGGATGGGGCTGGGACGATGTCCTGCCCGTTTTTCGTGACCTTGAAGACCATTTTCTCGGCGAGAGCGCGCATCATGGCGTAGGCGGAAACTGGCGCGTGGAACCGCCCAGGATCAGCTGGGACATCCTCGACGCGGTGCGTGACGCGGCGACAGAGATGGGCGTGCCCAAGACACCAGACTTCAATACGGGCGAGAATGAAGGCGCGGGCTATTTTCACGTCAATCAAAAGGCGGGACGGCGCTGGTCTGCGGCACGCGGGTTTTTGAAACCTGCTCAGAACCGTCCGAATCTCAGGGTTGAAACCGGCGCGCTCATCGAGGCGGTGAGCCTTGAAAATGGCCGCGCAACCGGGCTTGTCTTTCGCCAGAACGGCAAACGCGTTCACGCGCGTGCAAAGTCAGAAACATTGCTCTGCGCCGGGTCGATTGGCAGCGTTCAGATCCTCCAGCGCTCGGGGATTGGTCCTGCCGACATTCTGAAATCGGCGGGTATAACGCCCCGACACAATCTGCCCGGCGTCGGCGCCAACTTGCAGGATCATTTGCAACAACGTGCGATTTATAAAGTCTCGAATGCGGTGACCCTAAACCAGACGTATTACTCCCTGTTTGGCAAAGCCAAGATGGGGCTAGACTATCTGTTTCGGCGGCGCGGACCCTTGACCATGGCCCCCTCTCCGCTTGGCATCTTCACGCGCTCCTCGCCCGAACATAAACGGGCAAATATTCAATTCCATGTTCAACCGCTCTCGCTCGACAAGTTCGGTGATCCTCTGCACCGTTTTCCCGCCATTACAGTGGCAGCGTGCAACCTCAGGCCGAGCTCGCGCGGGTCCATTCGGATCAACAGCTCGGATATCGAGGCTGCCCCGATAATCGACCCAAACTACCTGGCGACGGACGAAGATCAACGGGTCGCTGCCGACGCCATACGCGTCACCCGAACCCTGATGTCTCAGCCTTCCCTACGACCTTTCCAACCGGACGAATTCCTGCCAGGCCCGGATTATCCAGACGAGGATCTGGCGCGTGCCGCAGGTGATATCGGCACGACCATCTTTCACCCCGTCGGCACGGCGAAAATGGGCACATCAGCCGACCCGATGTCGGTGGTGAACCACAAGCTTCAAGTCTTCGGAATTGAAGGATTGCGGGTCATCGACGCCTCAGTGATGCCAACCATCACATCGGGCAACACGAATACACCCACCATCATGATCGCCGCAAAAGCAGCAGACATGATCCTCGGACGCTGAACCAGTTTAGCTGAGTTGCGCTTCGAACAGCGCCAGCATCCGTGACCAAGCGCGCTCGGACTGATCGGGATTATGGGCCCGCGAGTCCGTTGGCACCCAACCATGCATGGCATCCGCATAGACTTCGATCTCAGCCGGAACACCGGCCGCTTCAAAGGCTGCAATCAGTTCGCCTTGTGCATCGGGTTCTCGCTCATGATCGTTCTCAGCGATCGCGATCAGAACGCCCCCTTGGATCTGAGCTGCAAGTCGATGCGGGCTGTCCTCTGCTTCGGTCACCAGGCCGCCACCATGAAAAGAAGATGGCGCTTTTACCCGATCCGGCACCGCCGCCGCAGCGCGCAAGGTCCAGGACCCGGTCATACAGAAGCCAATCGCGCCAATACCGCGCCCAGTATCAACCGCGTCTTGCCCGTCAAGCCAGGCGACGATCGCTGTCGCGTCGGTAATCACTGTCGAAGGAGAGAGTGCAGAGTAGTGCGGCCCGACCAGCTCCCTGCCGCCCTCGCTGCGAATGGTCTGCCCGTCTTCGAACAAACGCCCAGAATGGGTGCGATAATAAGGATTGGCCGCCAGAACACTGTAACCTGCCCCTGCCAAACGACGGGCCATATCGAAGAAGGCGGGCCGCACTCCATGGATATCGGGCCACATGATCACCGCCGCATGTGCGCCCGATGCGGGATGAATGAAAAGCGCGTCGATCTCACCTTCTGGGGTCGGAACGCTGACCTCGGTCTCGGTGATCGTGCCCGGCTCTGGCACGGGCGTCGCACAGGCCGGCAGAAGTAGGCTCGTCGCGGCCAGTGTCGCCGAAGCGCCGACAGTGAATCCACGCCGTGTGACGGCCCTACGTTTCAACCAGGCCTCTAGCTCGCGCTCTGTGGTGTCATCGCACATATCGGTCTCCTCACCCTATTCTGAATTTCCTGAGTTTTGACATGGCGCGTACAGACAGCACTTCAAGGTCTAAAGCGATCTGCGACAAGTCACCCATGGTCGGGAACGAAGCGTGCGCTAGCTCTCTGCATTGCAAACCCGAAAAGAGGCCCATCATCGCAAACCTGATACTCGTCCTTGGTGATCAGCTCTCGCACAACCTTGCCGCCTTACGCACCGGCGCCGCAGGGGTTGACCGCGTTCTGATGGTGGAGGTCCAAGAAGAAGCGACTTATGTGCGCCATCACAAGAAGAAGATTGCCTTCTTGTTTTCTGCCATGCGCCATTTTGCTGAAGAGTTGCGTGCCGCAGGATGGTCGGTCGAATACGTCCGCCTGGACGATCCGGACAATAGGCACAGCTTTACGGACGAAGTCGCCCGCGCCATTAGCCGCGAAAAGCCGGACCGGATCGTCGTCACAGAGCCCGGGGAGTGGCGGGTGCGCGCGGCGATGGATCAGTGGCAGGAAACGCTGAACTGCCCCGTCGACATCCTCGAGGATGACCGTTTCATCGCCAATCATGCGGAGTTTGAAGCCTGGGCAGACGGGCGCAAACAATTGCGCATGGAGTATTTCTACCGCGAGATGCGCCGGAAGACCGGCTTGCTTATGAACGGCGATGAACCAGAGGGCGGAAAATGGAATTATGATTCCGAGAACCGCAAACCGGCCAAAGCGGACTTGTTCATGCCGGTGCCGTTACGTGCCGAGCCCGATACAATCACGCAGGAGGTCCTGGCGCTCGTCGCCAAACGCTTCGACAATCATTTCGGCGATCTGAAGCCGTTCTGGTTTGGCGTGACGCGCGAAGACGCTCTGGCTGCTCTGGACAGTTTCATCGATACAGCCCTCGCAAAATTTGGCGATTATCAGGATGCGATGCTCGAGGGTGAGAAGTTTCTCTATCATTCGCTTCTATCCCTCTACATCAATGCCGGATTGCTCGATCCGCTCGAGGTTTGTCAGCGGGTGGAGGCGGCCTATCACGAAGGGCATGCTCCCCTGAATGCCACCGAAGGGTTTATCCGTCAGATCATTGGCTGGCGGGAATTTGTTCGCGGCATCTATTGGCTGAAAATGCCGGACTATGTGGATGAGAATTTCTTCGAAAATACACGAGCCCTGCCCGACTTTTACTGGACAGGTGAAACCGAGATGGCCTGTCTGCACGCCGCGATCACACAGACCAAGGAAGAAGCCTACGCGCACCATATTCAGCGCCTTATGGTGACAGGCAATTTCGCCCTGCTGGCCGGGATCGAACCGAACCAGGTCCACGAATGGTTCCTGGCCGTTTACGCGGATGCCTATGAATGGTTGGAGCTGCCGAATACGCTGGGGATGATCCAGTTTGGCG
>JAYZAM010000148.1:0-5727 GCA_036339715.1 Pseudomonadota bacterium
AGCAAGCGCTGCAAATGTCGTCGGGCATCCGTTACGATCCCAATCTGTGGGACGGCAAGATGGACGATTCGGTTAAGTTCATGACCAGGAGTGTCGTGACCGGGCAGGCCCCGTCTTTTGATCTCGCGATCGAATTTAAGCGCGAGAATGAACCCGGGACCAAGTTCAATTATAACACCGCTGAAAGCCAGGTTCTACTCGAGCTGATCCGGCGCGTAAGTGGCATGGATGCCGCGGATTATTTGCACCAGACAATCTGGCAGCCCGTCGGAATGGAATATGATGGCGACTGGGTGATAGATCGCGCCGGCGCCGATGGGGCTGAGATTGGCGGCGCATTTTACAACGCATCGTTGCGCGATTGGGCGCGCTTCGGGCAGTTCATCCTTCAGGAAGGCAATTGGGCGGGTGAGCAGATATTGCCGACCGATTGGGTCGATCGCGCGACCGTGTCGGACGCGGACCATCTCAAGCCCGGCACGGTTCATCCCAACCCAAATCGAGGGTATGCTTGGCATTGGTGGACTTATGCAGACGGTACTTTCACTGCATCCGGCGCGAACGGACAGACGCTCTATATCGATCGCGCCAATGGGATTGTCGTCGCCCGGTCTAGCGCCTGGCCAGAAGGCTATGTTCGCGAGCATGACGAACAAAGCTATGCCATGTACAAGGCGCTCGCCGATTGGCTTTCGCAGCCGGTTAGCGGCGCTACAGATGACGGGATTGTTGCGTCTGAGGCGCCCTAGGCGGCGATGATGAACCGATTTCGGCCTTTATCCTTGGCTTCGTAAAGCGCATTATCCGCCCGCGACATTACCGAGCTCACGGAGTCGCGCGGATGGGCGATCCCGACACCAACGCTTGCGGACAGGTTGATGCAGATATTCTGATGGATGCAGGGCGTTGATGCGATCTGCTCTCGAATTGCCTCGGCCCTTTTGAACAGGTCGGTGCTGTCCTCATAAGTCATCAGCACGGCAAATTCCTCGCCGCCCAGCCGGGCCACCAGCGCCCCCTCTGGCGCGGCCACTTCAATTTGCTTGGCGGCATGAATCAGAACCACATCACCGGTTTCATGTCCGTGTACATCGTTGACCTGCTTGAAATGATCGAGATCGATAATGAACAGGCAAAGCCCGTGATATTCCAGGTCGATCGATTCAAACATCGCATTCGCCGCCCGCATGAACGCGCGGCGATTGGCCAGTCGCGTCATGTCATCGGTTAGCGCGAGCCGGGTCACGGCCAGCATACGGCGATGATTGCGCAGGCCCAGATAGGCAATGATTGCGGTACAGACGGGCACGATCAACATCGGTAAGATGATTGCGGTTCGTAACGCTTGTGCATGTATCTCAGGCGGGTGACCTTTGGTCAGATACCAAGTAACACCCGTCGCAATGGCAACAGCCACAAGCAGGATGACCAGGCTGGTCATCACCATGCTCGAGGCAAATTCGCGCTCTGTTGGCGCATCGAAGAGATCAACGTCTAGTTTCAATGTTTCTCCTACCTAGTCCCAGCGTATCAAATCGAGGCTAGATTAGGGTTTCAACAATTGATCGAATTTCATCGATCTGTGGAAAATCCCACAGGATAACTGTTTCGCGATCCGTGCTTACCACGCTATATGGAGGAGATGAGCGCTCCAATCCGAATCCCTGATGGTTTTGTCGAAGAGTTGAAGGCCCGTATTCGGCCTTCAGACGTGATTGGTCGCAAGGTGAAGCTGAAAAAGCAGGGCAAGGAATGGGTTGGGCTATCGCCCTTCACGAACGAGAAAACGCCAAGTTTCTACGTCAATGATCAGAAGAAGATCTTCAAATGCTTCTCCTCGGGCATGGGCGGCGATGTCATCTCGTTTGTGATGGAGACCGAACGACTCTCCTTCATGGAAGCGGTGGAGAAGCTCGCAGATGAAGCGGGAATGTCGCTGCCCAAGGCGACGCCGGAGAGCCAGGAACAATATGATCGCCGCCTGCGCCTGATCGCGGCGTGCGAAGCTGCGGCCAGCTATTATGAAGACTGTTTGCGGGCGCCAGACGGGAGTGAGGCGCGTCGATATCTGGAAAACAGAGGTCTGCGCCCGAAAAGCTGGAGCAAGTATCGTCTTGGCTTTTCGCCGGATGATTGGCGAAAGACCAATGAACACCTGAAAGCCAAAGGGTTCTCGCAAAGCGAGATCATTGAAGCCGGCCTTGCGGTTTCGAAAGAGGGCGGCGGAGAGCCTTATGACCGTTTTCGGGGACGACTCATGTTTCCGATCGAAGATGCGCGCGGCCAAGTGATCGCTTTTGGTGGCCGGGCGCTGCAACCGGACGCGAAACCGAAATACCTGAACTCGTCCGACACGCCACTGTTTCACAAATCCCGGGTGCTTTATCGCTACAAGGCTGCGCGTGAAGCCTTTGGCGGGACCGATGAAGGCGGCTTGATCGTTTGCGAAGGCTATATGGATGTGATCGCACTCTGTGAGGCGGGGTTTGGTCACGCGGTCGCACCGCTTGGGACGGCGTTGACGGAAGAGCAGATCAGTCTGTTATGGCGTGCAGGGCCCGAGCCGGTGCTGTGCTTTGATGGTGATCGGGCGGGCCTTGGCGCTGCTTATCGTTCGATTGAGCGTGCTATGCCGGGTCTGCAGCCAGGTCGAAGCGTCTTCTTCTGCCTGCTTAGCGATGGGATGGACCCGGACGATCTGATCCGCGAACAGGGACCGGCAGCAATGGGCAAGGCGCTGGATGGCGCGTTACCGCTCGTTGAAGTGCTATGGCGCCGCGAGCGAGATCTCGAGCCCGTCGACACACCTGAACGTCAGGCGGGTCTGGAGAAGCGACTGTTGCAGGTCGCGAGTGCGGTTCAGGACGGCGCCGTCAAAGCGGCATATGAGCGGGAACTCAAAGCCCGCATGCGTGATTATCTGTGGCAGATACGAGCCGCAAGTCGTGGTCAATCCGGTCCGCCTGCAAGGGGTGGCCGAGTGGTTGCGCCCGCGCTCAAGGGCGGCCCGCCTGCCAAGACCCGCGGACTAGGCCTGATCGTCCGCGCGGTCGATCATCCGCACCTGGCAGAGATTGGATTCGAGGCGTTGGCGGTGGCCGATTTGCCTGATCCTGATGTTTCGGCCATCCGAGATGCACTAATTAGCCATAATAGTGCTGAATCAGGTGTTGACCGGACGGCACTGAGTGACCATTTACAGAGTCTTGGAAAATCGCGCGCTGCAGAACTGTTAAACACATATCCCGACATCCCAGAAATACCGCAAGGCGGATCAGAGGAGCGGGAATGGCTAATCGCCCTAGAGCAGTATGCACGCCTGGATGGCACGGACGGGTCCGGTCGGATTGCGGGAGATGCATTTGCAACCCCGGAAGACGCGCGGCACCGTCATCGTTTGGTGTCGGAGAGAAGGGCTCGCACAGCGCGTCTCAATGAGGCAGCAGAAAAAGCCGATCAAGGCTGATCGACTTTTACGGAATCGAAATTGTAAGCTGCGTAATGGGTCGCAGCGACCGGGAGCGGATATATGGCGAAAGCCAAAGCGGAAACACTTGAAGATACAGAGGACCGTCCGGTCCTCGATCTCAGCGACACCAAAGTCAAAAAGTTCCTCAAAGACGCCAAAGCCAAAGGCTATGTGACGCTTGAGCAACTCAACAAGGTCTTGCCTGAAGACGAACTGTCGTCTGATCGCATTGAAGACACGATGGCGATGCTTTCAGAGCAAGGCATCACTGTTGTCGACAATGAAGAAGAAGGTGAAGCGGCTGCGAAATCAACAGCGGTTGCAACCACCGGCACGACCGGCGCTGTCACCAAAAAAGGCAATGCGCGCGGCTCGGATCGCACCGACGACCCGGTTCGCATGTACCTGCGTGAGATGGGGGCAGTGGAGCTGCTCTCTCGCGAAGGTGAGATTGCCATCGCCAAACGGATCGAAGCTGGCCGGGACGCGATGATCCGCGGCCTTTGCGAATCGCCGTTGACCTTCGAAGCGATGATGGTTTGGCGCGACGAGCTTGTGAATGAGCGCATCCTGCTGCGCGATCTGATCGATCTCGAGGCCACTTATGGCGCTGAAAACCCAGCACCTGAAGAAGAAGAGCTCGACGAAGAAGAAGCCGAAGCGCGTGAAAACGAAACGGTTGAAGAGCGCCATGCCCGCGAAGAACGTGAGGATGAAGAAGAAGGCGCTGCCATGTCCATGTCAGGCATGGAAGCCGAGCTGCGCGAAGGCGTGCTCGACAAGCTCGACGAGATTGCGGCCGGTTTCGCGAAGTTCCGTAAGCTGCAGGAAAAGCTTGTTGGTCGTCGGATGGAAGGCAAAGGCCTGACGCCGAAAGACCAGGAGTCTTATGACGGCATCTCGCAAATGATTGTTGATGAGCTGAAGACCATGCACATCAACAATGCGCGGATCGAAGCGCTGGTTGAGCAGCTTTATGCGATCAACAAGAAGCTGATGGGTTTGGAAGGCCAATTGATGCGGCTGGCGGATGCACATGGCGTTCCGCGCTCTGAATTTCTGAAGAACTATTTCGGCCGTGAACTTGATCCGACCTGGATCGAGGATGTTTCCGGCATGTCGAAAAAATGGGAACGTTTCGCCGAGCGTGAAGCGGTCAAGATCGATGCCATCCGCGGCGAGATCCAGATGGTCGCGCAAGAGATCGGTATTCCGATCGATGACTATCGCAAGATCGTTCAGCGCGTCCAAAAAGGCGAACGTGAAGCGCGGATCGCGAAGAAAGAGATGGTCGAAGCGAACCTGCGTCTCGTGATCTCGATCGCCAAGAAATACACCAATCGCGGCCTGCAATTCCTCGACCTCATCCAGGAGGGCAATATCGGCCTGATGAAGGCGGTGGATAAATTTGAATACCGCCGTGGCTATAAGTTCTCCACTTATGCGACTTGGTGGATCCGTCAGGCGATCACGCGTTCGATTGCGGACCAGGCACGTACGATCCGTATTCCGGTGCACATGATCGAGACGATCAACAAGATTGTTCGCTCTCAGCGTCAGATGTTGCACGAGATTGGCCGGGAGCCGACGCCGGAAGAACTGGCTGAAAAGCTTGGTCTGCCGCTCGAAAAGATCCGCAAGGTTCTGAAGATTGCCAAAGAACCGATTTCGCTCGAGACGCCAATTGGCGACGATGAGGATTCAAACCTCGGCGACTTTATCGAGGACAAGGCGGCGCTCTTGCCTGTGGACGCGGCGATCCAGTCCAACCTGCGCGAGACAACGACCCGCGTGCTTGCCTCGCTGACACCGCGTGAAGAACGCGTTCTGCGGATGCGGTTCGGTATTGGCATGAACACCGACCACACGCTCGAAGAAGTGGGTCAGCAATTCTCGGTGACGCGTGAACGGATCCGTCAAATCGAAGCCAAGGCGCTGCGCAAGCTGAAGCATCCAAGTCGAAGCCGGAAGCTGCGGAGCTTCCTCGACACATCAGACTATGGAAAAGCGGCTTTCGGGCCGCTTTTTTCTTAGGTGAGACAGGTGCGATATGCAGACAACCTTTGAACTCTCCACCACTGGATCTGGCTTGTATGAGTTCACGTCGGACGTTCAGAAATTTATGCGCAGTGAGGCGGTGGAGGCGGGGTTGCTAACTTTGTTCTGTCAGCACACGTCATGTTCTTTGGTGATTCAGGAAAACGCTGATCCGGATGTTCAACGAGATCTGAATGCCTTCTTTCAGCGCCTGGTGCCCG
>JAYZAM010000149.1:0-6747 GCA_036339715.1 Pseudomonadota bacterium
GCATCCAATAGCATTTTTGTGTATTCGTGCTGAGGATTGTAGAAAATGTCGTCAATGCTACCGGTCTCAACGATCTCGCCGCGACGCATCACCACGACGCGATCGCACATCCGGGCAACAACGCCCATATCGTGCGTGATCAGCGCGATCCCGGTCCCGGTGTCGCGTTTTAAATCATCCATCAGGTCCAGCACTTGCGCCTGCACGGTGACGTCCAGGGCGGTGGTTGGTTCGTCGGCGAGCAGAAGTTTGGGGCCACACAGCATGGCGATTGCGACCATTACCCGTTGGCGCATCCCCCCGGACAATTCATGCGGGAACTGATCCATGCGGCGGCGGGCCTCTGGAATACGAACGTGCTCGAGCCAATCGACACAGACTTTGTTCGCGTCTTCGCCTTTCAACCCTTTGTGCAGGCGAAGCACTTCACGCATCTGAGCGCCGACCGTCATGTGCGGGGTCAGGCTGGTCAGCGGGTTCTGGAAAATCATCGACATGCGATCACCGCGAATCTCGCGCAAAGTCTTCGCGTCTGCCGTCAGCATCTCTGTGCCATCAAAGGTCACCGAGCCGGTCGCCGTTCCATTGTCTGCAAGCAGTCCCATCGCGGCCAGCACAGTCTGGCTTTTGCCGGACCCGGACTCGCCCACAATGCCGAGACATTCGCCCGCCGACACTTCGAGATTGATGCCTTTAACCGCGCGGACCGCGCCATCGGGCGTATCGAACTCAACTTTCAGGTCGCGAACCGTCAAAATCGGGGATGTCACAGGGGCTTACCTCTACCAAATACTCAGCGGCTAAGGTCGGTAAGCAGGCCCAATTGTCAAGCAAGCAGATCAGAACCCTTGAAAAGTACCCTACCTATCACTAGGTAGGTCGCCATGGATACACGAACTGCACTTCTCGATAGCGCTGAACGCGCCGCCCGCCAGCGCGGGTTTGATGCTTTTTCTTACGCTGATCTCGCAAAAGAGGTAGGTATAAGAAAAGCCAGCATTCACTATCACTTTCCAATGAAAGCCGATTTGGCATTTGGACTGATCGAGCGTTATGCGCAGCGATTTTCAGAAACCCTCTCAAACATCGCGGCATCACCAGATCCCGCCGCCGCAAAACTGACGGCCTATCGCGAGCTTTATCGCGATGCGCTTGCGGACGGGAGCCAACTCTGCCTCTGCGTGTCGCTGAGCGCCGGACGCGATAGCCTATCCGAACAAGTGCTCGGCGAACTCAACCGGTTCCATGAAGACAGCATCGCGTGGCTCGAACGCATTTTTGAGGACGGGCACGAAGATGGATCGATCGCAAATGTCGATAATCCGGCGCTCGAAGCCGCGGCGACCCTGGCACTAATGGAAGGGGCCCAACTGGTCGCTCGCGCCGCCAAAGACGTCGCCCTTTTTGATCAGGCAACCGCCAGCTTTGACGCACGTCTGACCCACACACAAAGCCACTAGGAGCTTTTGATGAGACTGAATGCAGATTTTTCAGAACGCGTCGTTCTTCGACCCGAAGAGCGTGAATGGGTTGCCTCGCCTATAGCCGGCGTCGACCGCCAGATGCTCGATCGAATCGGCGAGGAGGTTGCGCGGGCGACCTCAATCGTCCGCTACGCGCCGGACTCTTATTTCAGCGAGCACACGCATGGCGGCGGCGAAGAATTCTTCGTCCTCGAAGGTGTGTTCTCCGACGAGCACGGTGACTATCCGGCCGGCAGCTATGTCCGCAACCCGATTGGATCCAGTCACACGCCACATTCGAAAGATGGCTGCACAATTTTTGTAAAGCTGCACCAATTTGACGAAGCCGACACAGAACAGAAAGTTGTAAATACGCGCGACGCGGACTTCCTGCCCGGTCAGGTTCCGGGCCTGACCGTCCTGCCATTGCACAGTCATGGCACGGAAAGCGCAGCGCTGGTTCGGTGGGCGCCGGGCACCAAATTCCTACCCCATCAACATTGGGGCGGCGAGGAAATCCTCGTCCTCGAAGGCACGTTCCAGGACGAGTTTGGCGATTATCCAGCGGGAACCTGGATGCGCAGCCCGCATGGCTCAAAGCACACACCCTGGTCGGATGAAGGCTGTCTGATCTATGTGAAGACCGGTCACCTGGCAGCTTTTGTCGACGCTTAGCCGGACTCGTCAGGGCTGACGGGATCATGATGCCGCCAGAATTCTCGCCGATACCTTGGTCGTTTAATCACGCGCTGAGATAGCGCAAATGGCGAAGGCCCGCCGCCGAATACACCTCATCGAGCGCCTGCTGTTGCCGCAGGATCATGCTCCCCTCGGTCGGCAAGGAGGTGCCGAGCTGGATCGCCCGCAAAACAGAGGCCAGCTGATATGTGTAAGTGCTGATCGGGCTGATCTCAGCCTCGCGCCCGGCGCTTGTTCGCAAGCGTGCGCCCTGATGCGGTGCAAGCGGATTGATAAACTCGATCTCGCCCTTGGTGCCAATCAGTTTCAGATCGGCTCGAAACGGCGTGCCGGCTGCCATATTGGTGGTTAAGTGCGCATGCGCGCCGGAAGCAAATGTGAGGTTCGCCGAGAGCGTTTCGTCAACTCCCGACGGGGTGAGTGTCGCGGATGCATCCGTGGCGATTGGCGCCTCGCCCATAATCGTCAATGCCCAGTGTAGAGGATAACAGCCAAGATCCATCATCGCCCCGCCCCCGGTTTCAACCCGATGGCGGATCTCGGTACCATTATCTTTGATATGAACATCAAAAGCGGCATGGATCTCGCGCACCTCCCCAATCTCATCTGATGCGAGCCAGGCGAGACAAGTTTCAAAGGCGGGGTGGTAGCGATAGTGGAATGCCTCAATCAGACGCTTTCCGCTCATTTCCGCAGCCGCGAGCATCGCCTTGGCTTCTTCCATATTCATAGCAAACGGCTTTTCGCAAAGCACATGTTTACCCGCTTGTAGCGCTTTGATCGTCCATTCCGCATGCAAGTTGATCGGCAGCGGATTGTAAACGAGGTCGACCGACGGCGCTGAAATGACCTCCTCGTAAGACGCTAAGACCTCAGCCACATCATGCTTGCTCGCAGAGGCTTTTGCTCGGCCCTGGTCTCGGGCCGCAACCGCGACCAGGCGGCATTGCGGTGTTACCCGCGCCGGATGCACCAGCGCCTTTGCGGTGATCCTCGCTGCTCCGAGTAATCCTATTCCGATCTCCGCCATTGCGTCCTCCTATGCGCTGGTGCCGCAGGGGGAGCGATTGCTCTCCGCTCCGCTCTGCGCTTTCTAGGTAGCGATAAAAAAATGCCAACCTGGAGACAACCCAATGCCCGTCATGAACTTTCTGACCACCTGTATCTTTGACCATGGCGCCATTGCCAAACTCGGTCCGACTTTGACCGGCTTCGGGGTATCTCGCCCGATGGTGATTACCGACCCTGGCATCAAGGCCGTCGGCCTCTTGGACACGGTATTGGAAAACCTCGGAATGGAACCCGCAGCAGTCTTCTCAGACACGGTCGCTAATCCGACCGAGGATCAGGCCATCGCAGTAGCCGAACAATATAATGCCGCCAATGCCGACGGACTGGTCGCACTCGGGGGCGGGTCAGCGATGGACCTTACCAAAGCTGTGGGTTTGCTCGCCAGTCAGGGCGGCCCGCTTGAAAAATATGCTGCGATCACGGGCGGCGCCAAGTTTATCGGGAAACTTCCGCCTCTGATCGCTGTCCCGACAACGGCGGGCACGGGGTCAGAAGTATCCGTCGGCATGATCACGACAATGAATCCTGGTCGCAAAGAGACATTTGCCTCGCCCCACCTCATCCCTGCGACGGCCATTTGCGATCCGGATCTTACGCTCGGTCTACCAGCTTTCATGACGGCCGCGACCGGCATGGATGCGGTGACGCACTGTATCGAAGCAGTGCTCACACCCGCCGTAAATCCTCCGGCCGAAGGCGTTGGCTATGACGGTCTTAACCGCGCCATCAAATCGGGTGCGCTTAAGCGGGCGGTCGCCGATGGCTCCGATAAGGACGCACGCTGGAACATGATGATGGCGAGTTATGAAGGTGCGCTGGCCTTCACCAAAGGGCTCGGATCAGTGCATGCACTCAGCCACGCAGCCGGCCGCTTGAAAGAAAAAAAGCTGCATCATGGCACGCTAAACGCGATTTTCCTGCCGCATCTCTTGCGCTTCAATGAGGGCGCAGCCCCTGAAAAATATGCCCGGTTGAAATTCGCGATGGGTCTCTCAGAAAACGCTGATCTCGCAGATGCGATCGCTAAACTGAATGAAGAGATTGGTATTCCGAACACGCTGAGCGCGATTGGAGTCGAGGCTTCCGATGGTCCGGGGATTGTTGAGTACGCGCTGAACGACCTCGCCCACCGGGGCAATGCACGACCCGCAGAGCAAGGTGACTATGAACGGATCTTCGAGCAGGCGCTCTAAGCCCAACAAAAACACAATCAGGAGGAAACAGCATGGCCATCGATTTTGTAATCCCGGATGACGCCAAAGAAGTCCGTGCGCGCGTTCGCCAATGGGTGCAGGATGAATGCATCCCATCGGAGAAACGTCTGGTGGCTGGCGAAGCCTTAGATGTCGTACTCGGCGACCTTCGCAAGAAAGCCCGCGCGCAAGGGCTATGGCTCCCGTTCATTCCGAAAGAACATGGCGGCATGGGGCTTGGCCCGCTTGCTAACGCTCTGGTGCAAATGGAGCTCGGCCAAAGCCACCTTGGCGCGCTGTCCATGAACAGTCAGGGCCCGGATGACGCGACCATGCTGACCTTGCTCGCCCACGGCACTGACTATCAGAAGGAGAAATTCCTTAAGCCACTCTTCAATGGCGAGAAGCGCATTTGCTACTCGATGACAGAGAAAGCCGCCGGCGCCGATGCCACCGGCATGCAAACCCGCGCCGAGAAAGACGGTAAGGGCAATTACGTTCTGAACGGTGAGAAATGGTACTCGTCTTCGGCCAATGTCGCCGACATCGCGGTCGTCATGGCGAAGACCAATCCGGAAGCGCCGCGCCACCAGCAATTCTCGACTTTCATCGTTGAGTTGCCCAATCCCGGATACCGGATCATCCGCAATATTCCGACCATGGCCATCCATAAGGATTATCAGGAGGCGATGGGCGCGGCGCATTGTGAAATCGCGCTGGAAAACCTCGTCGTGCCGGAGGAAAACCTGCTGGGCGGGGAAGGTCAGGGCTTTGCGATGGGACAGCATCGCCTGGCCTATGGCCGTCTGCGGCATGGCATGCACAATGTCGCCATGGCACAACGCGCACTCGACCTCGCCACTGCGCATGTGACACAGCGCACGACGTTTGGCAAAGGCCTGGAAGAGCGTCAGGGGGTCCAGTTCATGTTGGCCGAATGTGCGAGCCAGCTTTATATCGCGCGCCTAATGCTAATGCACATTGCCTATAAAGCAGAGAACGGACTGGATATCCGCCAAGAGAATGGCATCGCCAAAGTCTTTCTCGCTAACATGGTCCACAAAGTCGTCGATACGGCAATCCAGTTACATGGCGCGCTCGGTTACTCGACAGATACGCCTCTGGCGGCCTGGTATACGCATATCCGGTCACAGCGTTTGGTGGACGGGCCCGACGAAGTCCACAAGTGGATCACCGGGAAGAATGTCATCCGAGCGTTCAAGCAAGATGGCACGACTGCGGCAGCCGCAGGAGGCGATTTACTCTAGACCGGCGATAGCGCGACACCCTGAGAGAGTATTCAAAGATCGAAAATTTCTCTGGAATCTCGACTATACTATCTGAGTGTCTCTATTTTCGCTGATCCCAAGTGTAATTAACCGCGCTTAACCATCTCAACTCTACGTCGACCGCATAGTTTTTAGCGGGCGGCTAAAATGAGTGTGTATGAAGATTATGACGGCCCTGAACGGCCGAACAGGCGACCTGTATCGTCTCCTCAGAAACCCCGGCAGAACCGGACGGCGTGGCTGATCCTGATCCTTCTATATATGAGCGGCTGCTCATATTGGGGGTGGCAGGTTTTTCTGAGGCCTGAGTCAGATCCGTCTCCTGCCATTACGGCTGAGACCGAAACGTCCCTTGCGGATGACGGTATGGCGCAGACACCGGGCGAAACGACGCTGATGAACGCAACAGATCGCGCGCCTGCCGGGCCACCCAATTTACCCCCGAGCGCACCGATTTCTCCGAGTTCCAAACCTGCTTCCGTCAACATTCAAAGACGAAAGCGTAATGGGCGGCCGCTGGATAAGATGGAAGCCGAAACCGGGCTGATCTATGAGACAGAGCGGGCTGTACCCGCATCTGCACCGGGACTTGAACACACAGATCGAGACGGGCTTGGCACGCAGACAGATGCAAGCGATCCCAATGAACGCGTCGATGTTGACTACGCCAATGACCATATGATCGACCAGCGAGATATTCCTCCGGCCTCTGAATCCGCGCGCGGTGTCATTCTGGAACAAACAGAAGTGGAGCGACTTCCAGATCCGGAAACTGGGGTGGACCCGATGCCAAAAGGGTCGCCTCCACCCATCCTTGAAGCAGAGCTTGCCCTGGACCCTGATCCCATCGGGCAAGAACCTGAAACCGTCATTTTGAGCGAAAGCCTTCCACCGGTTGAGGAGATCATTCTGGCGCCACCGCCACCAGAGCCAGCGCCGCCTGAGATCGATTTTGTAGCCGACCCCCCCCCCCCCGGGGCGCCTCCGCTCGACCCGTAGCCCCCGCCCCCCCCCGTCCGCTCCGGGGAGGCG
>JAYZAM010000150.1:0-6016 GCA_036339715.1 Pseudomonadota bacterium
CATTCGGTTCCGAGAGGCCGTAACACAGGAACATTTCACCGCGCGCGAGCTTAGGCAATAAGGTGGCTTTCTGCTCTTCTGAGCCATTCTCGGACAGGTTCATGCCGCCATAGAATGCAGCGTGAATATATGGGCCCGCCAGAAATGCGCCGGCCTGACAAAGCTCGTCAATCACTGCGGTTGCGCCGATAATGTCCTGCCCCATCCCGCCATATTCTTCAGCAATGGTCAGCCCGATCAGGCCCATTTCGGCAATTTTTTGAAACGTGTCGCGCGGCCAGGTTGATTGACGATCCCATTCGCGGCGCTTCTCGCGCGGGGCATTCTCGGTGACAAAACGCTGCAGCTGGCGCCGGATTTCGGTGATGTGATCGGGTTCTTTTTCGAAATAACTCATCAATCTGTCTCTTATGCGACCGGTTGCGCTTCTTCTGCTAACCGGATCAGGTAACCGTCTGGGTCTTGCACAACAAATTGAGTCTGGGAAACCATACCGTCGCGTCGGCGATAATCTTTGGTCTCGAGGTTGTGAAAGACGGGCGCTCCAGCCGCGCAACAGCGTTCGAACAGAACTTCGATGCCACGCACCATAACCTGGAAATTCACCCCGCGCCCGAAGGGCGGCTCGAACGGCCCTGCCAGCCAGGTCCGTCCAATCGGCTCTTCCAGCATCAATGTTGACGAACCAATCCTGATGCATGCGAACCGATCTTCAGGTCGATCATAGTCGACTTTAAAGCCCAAAAGGGTGCAATAAAAAGCGAGGCTGGCGTCGAGGTCTGTGACGTAAAGTTCGGGTGTGATTGTCGACATCATGATCTGAAGCCTTCCATCAGTCGGTGAAGGTCTGCGTCACCGAGCGAAGCGCTGCTGGTGGGTCCTGAGGGTTACTCAAGGGGCGACACCACCAAGTGGTGTCGCGCCATGCGCCATGCTTGAAGCCGACATTTGGATAGGTCCCGACAAGCTTGAATCCGAGGCTGCGATGCAAACTCACCGATGCTTCATTCGGCATCGCAACACCGGCAAACGCCATTACAAAATGCTGTGCGGTCAGAACATCGATCAGCTTTTGGTATAAGACTTTGCCGACGCCTTTTCCGCGCGCGGATTGCGCACAATAAATCGCTGTGTCGACAGATGTCTGATAGGCGGCTCGGGTGCGATGCGGCGAGGCATAGGCATAACCAAGCTGTTTATCGCTTTCTGCGATCAGCCATGGGTATTGGTCTGCAGCCTGTTCGATACGCCCTGCAATATCTTCTGCAGTCGGCGCTCGGGTCTCGAAAGACGACCAACTGTCTTCCACAAAGGGACGGTAGGTTTGCGCGATGAAAGAAGCATCCGAACTTGTGGCGCGGCGAATACGCATGATGCTTCCAATCGTTCCTCGTTATCTTTTAGCGCCAATTAAGCGCCAATGGCTCCGATATCATAGGGAACCGTTTGATAGACCTGATTGATCCAGTTGCCGAACAATAAGTGGGCGTGTGACCGCCACCGGTTTTGCGGTGGTAGCCTGACATCATCACCCGGGAAGTAGCCATGTGGTGGGCGGATGGGTTTGCCCGCAGCAACATCGCGCTCATACTCTTCTTTCAGCGATGTGGAATCATATTCGATATGATTGAAGCAATAGAGGCTCCGGGCGGCCGGGTCCGATAACAGGCAAGGTCCGGTAAAGTCGCTATCCATTAGGATTTCCAATCCCGGGGCTTTGGCAATGTCCGCTGCACGCACTTCCGTCCATCGCGAAACTGGAATCTGGAAATCATCACTGAACCCGGAAAGATAAGGGGAAGTAGGCGCAAGGTTTCGGTGTCTGTAGACGCCAAATGCTTTGTCGCGCAGGCCATGTTTGGGGACGCCATGAAAATGATAGGCCGCGGCCATAGCGCCCCAACAAATAAAGAAGCTGGAATGAACGTGCGTTCGCGTCCATTCAAAGATCCGGCTCAGCTCCTGCCAATAGGTCACATCTTCGAAGGGAAGCGTCTCGATTGGCGCGCCGGTGACGATGAAGCCGTCAAATTTGCGATGCTTCACGGCGTCCCAGTTCTGATAAAAACTAATCAAATGATCCTGGCTGGTATTCTTCGGCGTGTGCCCTCCGACCATAACAAGGGTCATTTCGATCTGCAGTGGACTGGCCCCGATCAGGCGCGCGATCTGGGTTTCTGTACGGATCTTATTCGGCATAAGATTGAGGAGGCCGATCTGCAATGGGCGTATGTCCTGTCGGATCGCGTCGGAGTCGGACAGGACCACAACGCCTTCGCGAACGAGCGTTTCGCGTGCCGGCAGCGAATCCGGAATCTTGATCGGCATCAGCCTCTCCCGTCAATAAATGTCGCTATCAGGAAGACGGGCGAGACAGGTCTGCTGAATTCGTCCGCGCGGCCTTTTAGCGACTTGTTTAACGTGGCTGCAAGCCGACCGGCCAAATCACCACGCTGCGCATATAGGCGAGGAACGGGCCGGGGTCAATTTTGGGCGCTCAACTCGGGTCTGGGCTTGACCGTTGGGCATCATGGACAGGAGTTTGGTTCTGACTAGGCTCATCAAATGCCTTATCCAATCGATCATTTTGTCTGGGGAACCTCTGATCTCGAAACCGGCTGCGCGGATATCGAAGCGCGCTTCGGTGTGGCGCCCGAGCCGGGCGGAGCGCATCCGGGGCTTGGCACCTGTAACGCGCTTCTCAGCCTCGGGCCCGGACAATATTTGGAGATCATGGCCCCGAAAAACCCGCCAAAGGAGAGTATCGGCGAACGTCTGGCGCGCTTGGAGGAACCCGGTCTGGTCACCTGGGTCGTCAGACAGAGCGAGCTGTCCAAGCTGGCGCGCACTGTCGACGACTGGGCGCATGAGGTTCAGAGATCAGGCCCGGTCAAAACCGAGCGGCTGACGCCGGATGGAATTTTGCTGAGCTGGGATCTGCTCTTCCTGACGCGCCATACGCATGCGGGTTTGCTACCTTTCTTCATTGATTGGCACAAAACCCGGCACCCGTCCGAAACTGCGCCGATCGGGGGTGCGTTAGCCGAGTTTTCCTTGGGGTCGTCTGAGGCGGCACAGCTGAACGCGATCTTCACCGATCTCGACGTCTCGCCCGTCGCGCAGATCGCACCCCATCGCCATCTAAGCGCCCACATCGAAACGCCAAACGGACTCGCGGTGCTTAAAAGCACGCCGCAAACACTGTCGATTATAAATTCATAACGTCACTCAGGAGGAATAGATGAAACTCTCAAAAGAAACGCCTGTGATTGTCACCGGGGGCGCATCAGGCCTCGGTCAGGCGACGGCAAGGGCGTTTGCAGCTGCTGGGGTTCCGGTCGCCATTTTCGATATCAATGATGAGTTGGGTAAGACCGTCGCCGAAGAGATTGACGGCACCTATCATCATGTCAACATTCTTGAAGAGGAGTCCGTGATCGCGGGCTTCGAGGCGGCGCGCGCCTCCCAGGGACAGGAGCGTATTTGCGTCCATTGCGCGATGGCCTCAACGCGCGGAAAAACGCTGGCCTTCGACAAGGAAACGGGCGGCTATAAGCGCCTCGACACCGAGACCTATGCGCGCGGGATCGCGGGTGTGCTGGTCGCGTCCTATCGTATCGCTTCATTGTCTGCGCTTGGCATGTCGTCCGCAGAGCCAATGGAAGATGGAGAGCGAGGGTGTATCACCATGACGGCGTCTGTCGCTGCGCAAGATGCGCAAATCGGGCAGATCGTCTATGGCTCCGGCAAAGCTGGGGTGAACGGACTGGTATTGCCCATGGCGCGTGACCTCATGAATATTGGCATTCGCGTCAATTCGATTATGCCCGGCATTTTTGCGACGCCCTTAATGTTGGGCGCCCCGCAAAATGTGCTCGACAGTCTGGCAGCATCGGTTCCGTTCCCAAAAAGACTGGGGAAACCCGAAGAGTTTGCGTCTCTCGCCATGGAGCTTGCACGAAATTCCTACTTCAACGCCCAGACCATCCGGCTGGATGGCGCAATCCGCATGGCGCCTCGTTAAGCGCGCGAGCGACGGCCCGGTCGGTGATAACACATCGACCTGTTGAGTTCGGCCAAACCCCGCACCCGGACGTGGCGTAATGGATCGACAGGCAGGAAGTCACAGTCTAATTTTCGCTCGACGAGCGGTGAATTGGTCATAGTTTGTGATGCGAACGAGGAGACGCAAATGAGCCTGGTGAGCGACGAGATCTTGGAGGACAAGGGCCAAAAAGACCCTACGCATAGTGCTGTCTATCCGATGCTTGAGACGGATTTCGAGCTGTGGAACCCCAATTCCTGGACGCGCGGCCATCCCTATGAGTTGTACAAAAATATGCGTGAGACCGCGCCAGTCATGTGGTCAAAAATGCCAAAGGGCGCGTCTAATTTTTGGTCGGTGTCACGCTATGAGGACATTAAATCGGTCGAGCTTCAGCCGGATATATTTTCAAGTCAGCGCGGCGGCATCAATCTAGCGGTTCCGTCCCGGGAAAACTGGCGCCCCGAGATACTCGTTCGCGCGGCCATGGATAATCTGATCAGCATGGACGAGCCACAACACATGCAGATGCGGATCCAGCAAAAGGATTTCTTCATCCCGGCTTATGTCAAAGTGCTGCGCGAGAAGGTTAGTCAGAAGGTTGAAGACCTGCTTGATGATCTCGAGGCGAACGGACCCGAAGTCGATTTTGTAACCTATTTTTCGAACCAGTTGCCTTTGTACACCCTCTGCGAAATGCTCGGCGTTGATGAGGCCGATCGCCAGAAGATTGTGCACTGGATGCATTATCTCGAAATGGCCTCGCAATTCATGGCCAATCCGGTGCGCACCTTCCTGGGCGAGCCAATGTTTCCATTCCGCTTCAAGAAAGTCGTCGAGGAAATGTTCGCCTATGGGGCCGAGGTCATGGCCGACCGTCGGGCGAATCCACGCGAGGACTTGCTGACAGTCATCGCCCACTCAAAACTTGAAGACGAATTGCTGCCGCAGGAATATCTTGATGGATCCTGGCTTTTGATCATCTTCGCGGGCAATGACACAACCCGGAACTCCCTCTCTGGGACGATCAAACTGATGACTGAATGGCAAGACCAACGCGCCATGGTTCTCGATGATATGTCGCTCATCCCGCGCATGTCGGAAGAAGCGCTGCGGATGGTGTCTCCGGTCAAGCATATGCGCAGGACGGCCATGGCGGATGCCGAGATTAATGGCCAGCGCATCGCCAAGGATGAGAAAGTCGTGATGTGGTATGGGGCTGGAAACCGCGACCCAGAGATTTTCCCAAATCCGGATGTGTTCGATCTCACCCGCGACAATGTCGACAAGCACATTGCTTTCGGCCATGGCGTGCACAAATGCCTCGGGTCCCGCGTGGCGCAGATGCAATTGCGCGTGGCCTACGAGCAGATCTTCGCGCGCTATCCGAATATTGAGTTCACCGGCCAGATCAAATACGGGCCAAATGCGCTTGTGCATGCGATTTCCAAACTGAAGGTCAATCTATATGGCCGCGGCAATACCCGGCCATCGCGTCACCAGGTGAAAGCGCTCGAAATAAGCTGATTGAATTCTCTCCGAAAACCTGTTTGGTTAACCAAAAGAGGTGGAGGTGATCATGCTGCGTTGGTCCGGCCGAACGGCGTTTCGAAATAGTTTTTTTATCGGTTTGATGGGCGTTCTGCTCCCAGGTACAGCTATCGCTCAGCAGGGCGGGGAACATGCTGATTCAGACCCCGTCCAGGCGACGGAGGCGGTTGAAGAGGTCAGCTTTGCCCGCGCCTATGCGGAAAAAGCGATGGGGACGTTGGGGCTTCTGGGCCTGCTCTTGCCCGGGATCGCCTATGCTCAGAACAGCACGCCAGCTGCTGAAGGCAATGCGCAAGTGGGTGAGATTGGCGGCGGCGTCTGTCAGGCGCGTCCATTGCGTGACTATGCCGAAAAAATGGTTGGTGGGGACATCACCACGGCGGCGCTCTGGCCGGGGATTGTTGCTCTGGGCGCGGAATC
>JAYZAM010000151.1:0-3302 GCA_036339715.1 Pseudomonadota bacterium
CGCCGCACAGCTCAAGCGTCTGACAAAAGGGCTCGGGCACAATGTCATTGGCGTGGCGTCAACCGCAGCGACGGCGGTCAAGCTCAACGCTGAGCACAAACCGGATATCATCCTGTGCGATATTATGCTCGCTGACGGATCACTTGGCACGGATGCGATCCAGGAAATGGCTTTGCCGGACTCCGTCCCCGTGGTTTTCATCACGGCGTATCCGGAAAAGTATCTGGCCACTCTGAACGAAGGGCCATCTTACCTGATTACCAAACCATTTAGCCAGGATTACCTCAAAGCCGTTATCGGGCACGCTTTGCTGAACGTTCAGCGCGGTTAGGCTGCGCTTGGGGTTAGCTTTTCTTGCCTTGGCCCCGCAGCCGCGGCCAGATCAGCTTCAGCCAGATCCACAAGAATAAACCAATCAGCAATATCCAGGGCAGGCCCACTGCAAAAGCTGTGATCACCGCTGCGATGGCGCCCGACAAGTTGTAGAAGAATTCGCTGAAAGCCACTCCGAGCGGATTTTCGCGAGATCCGCTGAAGGCAGGCACCTTTGTCTGATAATTTAAATCTAGAGACGACATGGAGACGCGCAGCCGCAGCGTTTTCAGTTGCGCTTCGATACTCTCAATATCGCCGGTCACACGTGCCAGCTCGCGTTCAATTTGCAACAAGTCCCCGAGCTCGCCATCGCGCCGCTCGAGCAGACCGAGCAGACGTACGCGCAAGGTCTTTTGAGCCTCCAGGCGGGCGCCGGTATCTACAATCTGCCGGGTTAGGTCTTCGGCGCGCGTGGAGCGCTGGGTGACTTCGCCCCCGGCAGCATCAGCATCATTTTCCACGCCCGCCATGAATTGATTGATCCACTCCGGTGTAGCGCGAAGCGACAAATTACCGGACGCATAGTCTTCTTCCTGGCTGTAAACATTGGAATTGATCACGATACAGGTTGTGGTTCCCGCCGAATGGCAAGCTTGCGTATGCGCGGCCATCATCGGATCGACGCCGCCTCTAGGCAGGGTAAGCCCCATACTGTGGCTATAGGCGATATATTGGGTGGCTGAGGGTTCGCCGGTTTCGCTTGATGGCGCGGGCGTCGTCTCGCCAGCCTGAGCGACTTTTAGGCTCGCATCCTCTTCGAATGCGAAGGACTCGTCGGCGACTTCCACCATTTCGATGGCGGGAGGCGGCGGGGCGGGCGCGGCGGCCGATCGCTCATAGTCGCTGCTCCCCCCGCAGGCAGCGAGCCCGAGAAGTCCGATTGTGATTGTAACGGTACGACTAGCCATGTGATCCTCCATCCACCCCTGTCTGGTGCATAATCAGGGCTAAATCGGGACTGAAATCAAGGCAGGCTCGCCCTAAACGTTTTTCGGCGGTTTCAGACGTCTTTTGGTGACGTGGCTATCAATCTTGTCACCGGTCTGTTTCTCACCACGCATATAATGGCGCTGCCAGCCCGCTTTGACGGCTTCTTCGTCGCCGGAAACCAGTCTTTTGTTGAAGTCACCGCGGCTCTCAGCCCAACCATGAAACTCTTTTTCCAGTTTCGGATTGGTGCTCAGCTTTTTGCGGATCGGTTGAATGTCTTCGAGCTTGCCGTGTTCGATTGGAACGATGAAACAAAACGGCTCGCCTTTTTCGAAAATCACTTCTCCGGGGCGGGTCATCTGCCAGTTCATCGTGAACGGGAAGGGCAGCCAGTCCGTCTCAACCAAACCTGTCAGGGGTGCGATGCCATCCTTGAAAAAGTTCGGCGCGCCCATGGTCATCAATCCCCAGCCAGGGGGCGTGCGAAACAGGTGTCCGGTGTGGAAGGTCACTATACCGCGCTGGAAGTGGCTATCCGCAAAGGACGCAATTGCACGCGGATCGCCGCGCGTTTTGAAGTCGATATCATGCTTGCCGGGACCGCCATTCCAAATGATTTTGAGATCCATCGGGCAGAGGATTTCCCAGCCGGTCGAATTGGCCATGGAAAGTGGCAAGCACCGATAAGGCTGCCGGTCAGGAAACGCATCCATCCAGTCACGTGTGCTTCGGCCTGGCACGATCTCTGGCGCAATATCATAGATTTTGTAGCAATTCAGTTCCATGCTTTTCCTCAATCCCGGGCTTGACCCTATGGCGAATTCCTGCCCCAAGGCCGAGATGGCTGCAACCCCGAAAGACCTGTTCCAGCGTCTAGATGAACTGGCGATCGCGCATCGCACGATTGAGCACAAGGCGACCTTCACCGTCGAGGAAGGGCGTCATCTAAAAGCGACCATGCCAGGAGGACACTCCAAGAACCTCTTCATGAAGGATAAGGATGGGGTCCTGGTTCTGATCTCGGCCTGGTCGGAAAGTCAGCTCAAGCTCAATCAAGTGCACAAATTGATTGGTACCCGGCGTCTCTCATTCGCGAGCGCAGACCTAATGCAAGCAACTCTCGGGGTGACGCCCGGCTCGGTCACGGCTTTTGCTTTAATGAACGATCATGAAAAGCGCGTCCGTTTCATTGTTGATGCCGCGCTAATGGGCTTCGAGACGCTCAATTTCCATCCGCTCGTGAACACCGCAACGACAGCGATTAGCCGGGACGACCTTCCACGTTTTGTTGAGGCGACGGGGCGCGCTCTCACGGTAATTGATTTTTCGGCCCTGTAAGCGCGAGCAATGCTTCGTTCCGAACGCGTATGCGTTCCTCGATCAGAAGTGGGATAAGACCTTTATCTGCGAGATAGCCGTTGGGGCCCCAGGCGTCTTCTTCGGTGAACTCTGTCACATAGTCCGTTAAACCTGGCACCAGGGGTAGGTTTTCGCGCTTCACGTAGAAATACATGCTGCGCGAAACGCCATATTCGCCGCTTATGATATTTTCAAATGAGGGTGCAACACCACTAATCTTCGCGGCTTTTACGCGTTCCAGATTCTGTTCGAGGAAAGAGTAACCGAGGACACCGACGGCATCCTCATTTCGCAATAAAGCATTGATGATGGAGCTGTCATTTTCGCCGCTATCGATCCACGCACCGTCATTTCTGATTTCATGAGCGCGCGCTCGAAACTGCTCAATATCACGATCGCGTAGCGCCATCATTTGCGAGAATTCCAGAGCACCATTTTCGAGAGCGATTTCGACAAAGGCGTCGCGCGTGCCTGAGGTTGGGGGCGGTCCTGATACAAGGATCCGCATATTCGGCAGACCCGGATTAACATCGCGCCAGGTTCGGTTGGGGTTCTTGATCCATCCACCCACACCGTCGGGCAAGTTGGCCGCGAGCGCGCGATAAATCTCTGCTTTGGTCAGGTTGAGATCTGGACCA
>JAYZAM010000152.1:0-6156 GCA_036339715.1 Pseudomonadota bacterium
AGACTGAAAGCGGCGCAAGACCAGGGCGACCTGCATCGGAAACAACTGCTCGTAAATCTCTGCATTACGCTCAGCCAATTCAGACAATTTTTCGCGCCAGGTTTCCGCTTCAAATGGTGCCATGATCCGGGGCATGACGACCGATTTGAGTTCATCGGTCATCTCTTCGAAAATGCTTTCCATATCTTCGAAGTGTCGAAACACTGTCCGAAGACCGACATCCGCGCGTTCTGCCACCTGCGCAGCAGAGGGCGCCATTTCACCCGCTCTCAACAGCTCGAACATCGCGATGATGATGCGACGTCGACTGCGGTCACTTCGCTGGCGGCGACCGTCGTTCGATAAGGCTTCAAGTTCAGGCCAGGGCGTCTTTTTGGTCGTGATTGCGGTCATTTGAGGTGCTCAGCTTGTGTTTTGCTCTAGTTTGGCCAAAGCACGTATTCGTCGCCAGGTTCAATACCTTGGACGACCGTTTTGTCGATTGGGATCGGACTTTCTATTTTGTGTGCATAGAGCGGTGGGACGGCGTCCGCATGATGATCTTCGAGTAGGGCCATGAGTTCGGCAAGTTTATCCGGGCGGGCGTCGGCGAGATTGTTTTGCTCCGTCGGATCAACTGAGAGATCAAAAAGCCAGTTCTTTTCCTGTCTCGCATTGGCATGGAGCTTCCAGTCTCCGGCGCGCACCACTTTGTAGAAGCCTGATTGCCAGAAGATGGCATCATTCGGACGTTCAATTGCGCCCTCGCCAATGGCTTCCTGCAGGATGTTCCGACCGTCAATGACGCGATCTGTCGGAACTTCTGCGCCCGCCGCTGCAGCGAGGGTCGGTAGGAGATCGATATGCGCGACAGGCGTGTCGATTTCCGTGCCCGCAGCGATTTTCTGTGGCCATTTAATGAACATGGGCACACGAATGCCGCCTTCAAACAGCGTGATTTTCCAACCTCGATAAGGGGCGTTGATGTCTGGAAGACCGACATAGCCTGCACCACCATTGTCGCTGCTTAAGACGATGATCGTGTTGTCCGCGAGACCTTCCTCTTCGAGCTTGTCCATGACGCGCCCGACGCTGCGGTCCAGCGCATGGATCATGGCCGCGTAGACGCGAAGCCGATGCGGTTCGATGTTACCGACAGCTTCGTAGTCTTCTTTCGTGGCCTGCAAAGGCGTGTGAGGGGCCCAATGCGCGAGATAGAGGAAAAAGGGGCGGTTCTTGTTCGCTTCGATGACTTTCAGGCTTTCATCTGTCCACCAGTCTGTCAGGTAGCCGCCGGGTTCGAAAGCCTCTCCGCCATTGAACGAAGCGGCATACTGCATTGCGGCCCAAAGAAACTTATCAATCGGATCAAAGTCGAGTTTGGCGTTGACGACGTTGGGATCGTCTTCATTCAGGAAGAGACCGCTATGCATGAGCAGGCTTTCATCAAACCCTTGGGCGTTCGGTGCGAAGTCTGCGCGACGCCCGAGATGCCACTTCCCGATGTGAACGGTGTGATAATCCCGGTCCTTCAGGATCTCGGCAATCGTGATCTCAGATCCCGGTAAACCCTGATCTTCATAGGGGAGCGCGTCTTCTCTCTGTTCAGGATTTGGCTGCATTGGCGGCAGCGCGCCGCGATCCATATTATTTCCGATTGTTGAAACGATACGGCTCATCCCATTAGGGGTCGGCGTGAACTCAAACCCTGTGCGGGTCGGATATCGACCTGTCATCAACATTGCCCGAGACGGCGCGCATGTGCCGGTGCCAGCATAGGCTTGCGTGAAGATCGCGCCTTCGGCAGCGAGCCGGTCAATATTTGGCGTTTGAACGGCTCCCGCAGCGACGCCGCCTCCAAAGGTCGAGAGGTCATTGTATCCAAAGTCATCCAGCAGAATGAACACGATATTGGGAGGACGGTCCTCGATTGGAATATCGGCTGTTTCTGGCCCCTTTTGCCAGGTCACCGCCCGATGCGGGCCGACGTCGATATGATTTGCTTTTGCGCGATTGAGCACCAGCGTTGTCAATAATGTCGCTCGATTCATCCAGGCGAGGCCCGCGCCAGCGATCAGAATGATCAAAACACCAAGTCCGATTTTCTTGAACATCAGATCGCCCCCCTTATTCGAACAGAATTTCGCAGCCGGAGCCGGTTAGTACGTCATCCACAGCGCCGCGTTCATTCCCGCTCAGCTCGCCATGTGCCTCGCGAAGCCAACCGAGGCATTTGGCCTGATACTTAAATACCGGCTGGGTCCAGGGGCGGCCATCAATCTCGGTTTCGAAACTGTCTTCGCCAGCGTTAATGGCCCGGGCATTCGCGACCATAGAAGGCGCGTAAGTGCGGCCAATTTCGGCCAAGAATGGAGCAAGGGCTTCTTTCGCTTCTTCCGCGGAGAACCAGTCATCCTCTGCGGGCTCAAGTCCGGAAAGGTCGTCCATGATGTCGATCCAGGCGCGGATACGTTGCGAGACGCGTGCTGTGATGGCCGCCGAGGTGGGCTCGACCCAAGCGAGCTGCGTCAGCTGGCCATAGAGCGCAAAATCTGCGGACGAAGGTCGTGCCCCCAGGACGAAACCTTTTCGCGCGATCAGCTTATCGAGAATACCAATCAGGCGCTCATATGAGTCCTCAATGGTCTGTGCGGTGATATCGTTGGAACCCACGACGTATAGGCGGTCGATCTGGCGCTTTGCAAAATGATCTGCGAATTGCGCGGCCTGTTCAGGCGGCGCCGTGTTTGTGTTCCAATAGACGAGCAATGGCGCTGCGTTTTTCCAATCTGCTTCGTGCGCCCAGCGAAAGTGGAACATGGCCTTGGTCAGCCATTCATCAGCATAATCCTCAATCAGTTCATTTAAGAATTTCAGGGTCGGATCGTTTGGAATTACCGACCGTCCCGGATGCTCAGACTCAAGGCGGCGAATAATCGGCGTTGAGTCAGTGACGGGCACCAGTTCGCCGTCCTCTCCGTCTGGAAAGAAAAAGGTCGGGAGCAACCGGACCTTCGGTGCTGGGTAATTTGGGGGGACACCCCCGGTGCCCCAGAATACGCGATATGGGATCTGGCGGTAGCGTAAGACCGCAATCATTTTTCTCGTATATGGAGAGCCCGGCGCGCCTGTTAGTTCCAGGCGCGTTTGTATCTGTGTCATCGTCGCCAATTCCTCCCGCGCCCAACCTCACAATAGACACGTCGAATGTCAATACTTGGTTGGGGCGAGCGAATTGGGAGTGGTCAGATCGACAGTGTGATCTTACCGAAATGCTGCTGGCTGGCTTGATGCGCAAAGGCGGCTGCGATCTCATCAAGCGGGAAGTCTTTATCGAGAATGGGCTTGATGCCATTAGCGTCGATCGCCGCGATCATGTCTTCCTGTTGCTCGCGAGAGCCAACCGTGATTCCCGATACGGTCAGGTTTTTCGAGAACAGAGCTGCGGTTGGCACCTCGCCCGAAACACCGGTCAGAACGCCGATCAGGGAAATGTGTCCACCGACGCGGCACGCAGCAATCGATTGTGCCATCGTGCCTGGACCGCCAATCTCGACCACCTCATCGACGCCGCGACCGCCAGTCAGTTCAAATGCTTTCTTGCCCCATTCTGGCGTCTCTTTGTAATTGATCAGGTGATCGGCCCCGAGTGCTTTGAGCTTTTCAAGCTTGGCATCGGATGACGAGGTGGCGATGACATTTGCGCCGGCGGCTTTGGCGAATTGCAAAGCGAAGATGGAGACGCCGCCTGTGCCTTGCGTCAGCACCCAGTCACCTGGTTTGACTTTGTTCTCAACAAACATTCCGCGCCAGGCGGTCAGAGCCGCGCAGGGCAGGGTAGCGGCTTCCGTGTAAGAGTAGCCTTCCGGAATGCGCGTGAACGCGTCTGCGGGCATTGCGACCAGCTCTGCGGCAAATCCGTCTACACCGTCGCCGGGAACCGAATAAAAGCCAGCCGCCTGCGGTCCGCCATAGAACCAGTCAGGGAAGAAGGTTGAGAGCACTTTATCGCCGACTTTGAACCGCTCCACGCCGTCGCCGACGGCGACCACATCACCCGCACCATCGGACATGGGAATGCGCCCATCATCGGTCGGGATGCCGCCCATCACGACCACAAAGTCGTGATAGTTCAAAGAGGAGGCGCGCACGCGCACGAGGATTTCACCCGGACCTGCAACAGGATCGGTGCGCTCTTCGATGATCAGGTTTCCGGGTCCGCCTGGTTTTTTGACCGCTGCGACTTTCATTATGCCAACTCCCTTCAGCAATTATGTGCAAAGGAAGCTGTGCGACCCGCCGGGGAAGTCAAGCGGCTCCCCGGCGGGAAGTGTACAGTTTTAACCTGGCGCGCGGTCGACTTTGACAAAGCTCATCGCGAACGCCGCCAGACAGAAACTCGCAGCGCCGAACAAAACGGCCAGCAGTGGAACGCCGCCAACCATCGGAGCGAGATTACCTTCAAGGGAGCTGAGAATGGGCCCCATCGTTCCTCCCACCAAGATCTGAGGGAGCACGATGAAGAAATTGAAGATCCCCATATAGATCCCCATTTTTCGCACGGGTAGCGCGTCTGCGAGGATGGCGTAGGGTAGGGCCAAGATCGATCCCCAGGCCATGCCGAGACCGACCATCGGAATGAGCAGGCCGTACTGTGAACCGAATAGGTGATACCCGATGAACCCTGCGGCGCCAGCAAGGAGATTGAAGGCGTGCAAGCTACGCGTGCCGACCCGGCGCGCAATGCCAGCAATGACGAAGGCATAGAGTGCGGCAACGCCGTTCTGAACCGCAAACATGATCCCGACCCAGTCGCCAGCATCTTGATAGGCTTTCGAGGCCGCGTCTGCGGTATCCCATGCCTGAAGGGCGACGGCGGGCGTGGTATAGATCCACATGATGAACAAGCCGACCCAGGAAAAGAACTGAACGAAGGCCAATCGCTTCATGACGCTCGGCATGGTCGTCAGATCCCCGAGCACATCCGACAGGAAATTACGGGCATTGCGGTCTGCTTTTACGAGCTGACTGTTCCATAGATAGAGCAAGCCCAAGAGCAATAGGCCGCCGCCGAGAATGTAAAATTGCTGATCGCCCTGAGTGGTGTAGACGGCCCCCGTAAAGGCCACCCCAATCGCGGCGATGATCAGGCCCCATTTCGCGAAGAAGCCGGAACCGGGTCGTTCATACTTTTCGATGCCGCCTTCCTGCTCAAAGATATTGTCCTCGTCCTTGCCGAATTTTTCTAGCTCTTCTGGCGAATATTCCTTGGTTGAGAACACCGTCCACATAACCGCCATGAAGAGGGCTGCACCGCCAATATAGAAGGACCACTTCACATTGTCCGGGATGACGCCTTCTGGGGCCTCGTTGGAGACGCCCAGGGCATTGAACACAAAGGGTGCGATGGAGGCGAGAACGGCTCCGGCTCCAATGAAGATGGTTTGCATCGAATAGCCCAGCGGGCGCTGCTTACTGGGCAGCATATCGCCGACAAAAGCCCGGAAGGGTTCCATCGTAATGTTCAGGCTGGCATCCAGGATCCATAGGGTGCCCGCGGCGACCCAGAGCCAGGGCGAGTTTGGCATGATGAACAGGGCCAGCGTGGTCAGGATTGCCCCAATGAGGAAGTAAGGACGCCGTCGCCCCAGAGGGCCCCAGGTTTTGTCACTGAAATAGCCGACAATCGGTTGCATGATCAGCCCGGTAATCGGGCCGGCCAACCAGAGCAGAGGCAGCGTGCTCATATCCGCGCCGAGGGTCTGAAAGATCCGGCTGACATTGCCATTCTGGAGCGCAAAGCCAATTTGGATTCCGAAGAATCCGAACGACATGTTGACGATTTGAAACAGATTCAGTTCCGGTTTTCGGATATGATCGTCAGCGCTGACGCTCCCGCCTGATACTGCCATGACTTTCCTCCCGATTAGTCTCTCTCATTCGACACAAGAACGACGCCGTCCCACGGGCCTAAGGTGCGCCCAGCGCCCAGTCGTATCGTGTCATTTGTATTGGTCAGCGCGTCCACCCAGGCGCCAGCTGCCGGCCCGTCGGTGATCTGGAAATCTGCTGGTTCATCTGAAAGATTGAAAAAGATCAGAACCCGGTTGCCATTTTTTTCACGCGCGAAGCTTAGGATCTGCTTCGGATTATCTGTGGATACGGGAATGATCCGGC
>JAYZAM010000153.1:0-5004 GCA_036339715.1 Pseudomonadota bacterium
CAAGCATTTTTCAGCGGGCATGGACCTCTCTGTATTTGGGCAGGACGGCTCGGTGACACATGGTAAGACGGACCGGCATGTCGCGGCTGAAGCGTTTCGCTCCAACATCAAACAGATCCAATCTTCGTTCAATGCGCTAGAAGACGCCCGTATGCCGGTTCTGATCGCCTGCCAGGGCGGTGTCATTGGCGGGGCGATCGATATGATTTCGGCCGGGGATATCCGCTGGTGCACAAAAGACGCCTTCTTCTGCATTCAGGAAACCAATATCGCGATGACCGCTGATGTCGGAACCTTCCCGCGCCTGCAGCGCTATATCCCTGAGGGCTGGGTCAAGCAGATGGCTTACACTGGCGAGCGGCTTGGCGCGGACAAAGCTAAGGAAATTGGCCTCGTCAATGAGGTGTTCGAAACCAAAGAAGAAATGCTGGCACATGTCATGGGCGTCGCGAAAGAAATCGCTTCAAAGAACCCCCTCGCCGTGACCGGCTGCAAAGTGCTGATCAATTATGGACGGGATCACTCAACTGCGGACACGCTCGATTATATCGGGGTCTGGAATTCTGGTATGATCCCACCTTCACATATGCAGGAAGCGTTTCAGGCGAAGGCTGAGAAGCGCGAAGCAGAATTCCCAGACCTGCTGCCCTTGCGCACCACACCGATGTAATAGCGGCCCTAGTGAATTCGGAAGACGACCGTCGCTTTCAGCAAGTGGCGGTCGTTTTGTTTAGCCACCCCGCTTGCAAAGATAAGTGTCCGGGTTTTGCGATCGATCCGGCTGGCAAACTGAAGCGCTCCAAATATCTCTGTTTCACCCGACATATCTGTCGTGATCGAAACCGTTGAGAGCGCTCCCGCCTCCAACAGACTGCGCGCATGGTGTTCGACAACCGCTTCTAATAACCCGGCGAGCTGTGCGGGACTGAGCTGGCTGATATCAGCGCTCGCCTCGGACGTTGATTGAAACGTCAGCGCGGATCTCGGAATAACAAGGTCTTCAAGCGATGCCATGACCTTTCCCCTAGTCGGGGGCGCGACAAAAGAAAAGGCTCACCGTGCGCGAACACGATGAGCCTTTTTGGAACCTAGACGTGACTGGGATTAGGCCGCGGCAGCCGCGCCTTGTTTCGCCGTCAGCATATCCGCGACAACCAGGTCGCCAAGATGACCGAACGCTTCCATGCCATAAGTGATCTGCATGTATTTGCTGATCGCAGGGAGCAATTGAGAAATCTGCTTGTGACCGAGCCCGGCTTTATGAAGGCTAGTGAACATGCCCTCACCGACATGGCGTCGCCCACCTGGTGTCTGTTCAATCAGTCGCGCAATGACGCTGGTCGCAGCGCCTTGCTCAGCGCCTGTGGTGGCTGACAAAGTCCGGGCACCCGGCATCTTGCGGAAAATAGCTTCTGCCAAGGGCGATCCCTGACGCTCGGCTGTGTTCAGCACAATGCCCAATGCTTCGCGGGTTTTGGTTTGCGTGAGACCCGTCGTATCGGCGCAGGTCTTGATCAGATTTTTGAGCATCGGGCTGGTTCCTTATTAACGTCCTAATCCGTTGAGCCTAGCCGATGCGTCTTGCCCGAAAGTTACTAAGCCCAGCTGATTCGTTCACTTTCTCGCATGAGAAGTTAAGCGGCGTTAGGGCCGGGTAAACAAAACCGCCATTTTGGTTAACCTTTGGCCCTACATGCGCTCTGGTGCGGTAATACCCAAAATTCCAAGCCCTGCTTCCAGTTGATGAAGAACCGCTTGGCATAAAGCGACCCGAGACTCGCGCGTGGCATCTGGAACACTGTCTTTGAGAACTGGGCAAGCGGCAAAAAACGCGCTGAACGCTTGTGCAAGGCCGTAAACATGTTCGCACACATAGTGCGGCATGCGCTTCTCTCTGGCCAAACGCAGGGCCAAGGCAAAGCCATCTAGCGCAAGGACAAGCTTGCGTTCCTCATCAGCATCAATCTCAATCTCGCCGCCCGCAATGCCCTCTTCGGCTGCACGCCGTAAGATCGCTTTGATGCGCACCGCCGCGTACAGGAGATACGGCCCAGTCTTACCTTCAAAGCTCGTGAACCGTTCGAGGTCGAACACATAGTTCGTCGTACGTTGGTTCTGCAGATCGGCGAACCGCAAGGCTGCACGCGCGACCAACTCACCAATCTCCGCCTTCTCATCATTGCTCATCACACCAGATAAACCAGACTCGCCGATCCGCTTGGTCGCCTCTTCCAGCGCCATGCCGTTCAAATCCGCCAACCGCAGCGTGCCACCCTCGCGGGTCTTGAACGGTTTTCCGTCCGCCCCGTTCACAGTGCCGAACCCGAGATGCTCCAGACGCTCCTTAGCGATGTATCCGGCTTTGTCGGACGCCCGATAGACCTGCTCGAAGTGCAGCGCTTGACGCTGATCGACCACATAGAGAATCCGGTCCGGATTTAGCGTGTCGACCCGATCCTTAATCGTTGCCAGATCCGTCGCGTGATAGCCGGTGGCGCCGCGCGAATTGACCAGCATAAAGGGCGGCATCGGATTTTTCAGCCTTGGCTGACCGTCCTTGCCGACCGTTTCGACATTCTCGCCGTCTTTGGCGATATCGATGATCCAGGCCCCGTCATCTTCGATAGCCAGCCCTTTGGTTTTGAGCTCGTCAATCATCGGCGCGATGAGGGGATCGACATCGCTTTCGCCTTTCCAGAGGTCAAAGGAAACATCCAAAAAGCCATAATCGACTTTCAGCGCTGCCACCGAAACATCGATGAAATGCTGCAGCAAGGCTCTGAATCCGGGACGACCAGCTTGCATTTCGGCAACCGCTTCCTGTGCGCGCTTGGCGTAAGCTTCATCTTCTTTGGATCGGGCCGAAGCCATCGGATAAAGCCGCGATAGATCATCCATGGTGACGGGCGGGTCAGCGGGGAACGGTCCAGTATTCGCTGCATCGAAATATTCGAGATCCGGTTGTTCATCCATCACTGCGATGATCAGAAGCCCCATTTGAAGGCCCCAGTCACCAAGGTGGACGTCGCCCGTCACCTCGTCTCCGAGGAACCGCAACAATCGCACCAGCGTATCCCCGATGACGGCAGACCGGATGTGTCCGACATGCATTGGCTTCGCAACATTAGGTCCGCCAAAGTCGACAATAATAGATTCCGGTTCCGCCGCGCGCCCGCCGCCAGCATGATCATCGGCGGAAATTTGGGTAACATGCGCGGCCAGCGCTTGGTCTGAAACGGTGATGTTCAAAAACCCAGGTCCCGCGACATCAATCCGCTCGATGGCATCATGATCGGCGAGCCTCGGCGCGATTTTAGCTGCGAGCTCGCGCGGGTTCATGCCGGCTTGCTTGGCTGCTCCCATACACCCATTGCATTGGAAATCAGCCAGTTCCGGACGATCTGACCGTTTGACGGCGCCCCAGCGGGTCTCAAGGCCTTCAGCTTCAAATGCGGCACCGAACGCGGCCGCCAATTGCGTCGCGAGATCTTTCATGTCGTAAAACTCCCGCGACTACTGCCCAGCACCCAGGCGGAAGCGTCGCCCTTCTTTGTTGTAGGTAAGTTGTTCGTCGGTCAGGTCGAAACCGATTAGAACTTCAAAGTTTGCAGCGGAAACGGATTCATCCGCGCGGGGGATGATAATCTGCTGGATGAGCTCTGTCTCACCAACCACGGGTCCACGCGAGAAGTTGGCGGATACCGTGAAGTATTCTTTGTTCAGAACCTTCCCACTGCGGCGCGTGACGGCCACCCAGTAACGATAATCCTTGCGGTTCGAATCGGCTGCTGGACCTTTGCCAAAGGCGAAATCAATCTCCACTTCGGCACGCACCGGATTGTTCCCCGCATACCGGCAGAACAGGCGGACATCGACGATTTCGCCCGTATAGGTGACGTTTGGAAAGACCTGCTGATCCCCTTCAAACTCAACCAAACGCGCTGCGTTATAAACTGATCCAGCGGGGGGGCAGGTGCCCGCATTCTGGCGCGTATCGAACGCGCTACCAATGCCTGAACCCGACTGGCAGGCGCCAAGCGCCAAAAGAACGGTAGAAAGGGCGAGAATCCGCATATGTGATGCCTTGTCACTCTTGGCCCCGACGCCGAGGCTGTCTAACTGTTGTCAGGAGTGTTACCGGGCCATGGCAGGGCACGCAACGCCCGATCTGCGTCGCAATGATGAGGAGACTGTAAGGAATGCAGCCACTGACAATTCTTCTCGCAGCGCCACGTGGATTTTGCGCCGGTGTCGATCGCGCCATTCAGATTGTGGAAGAAGCCCTGCAGAAGTGGGGTGCCCCAGTCTATGTGCGGCATGAAATCGTTCATAATCAGCACGTCGTCTCCCGCCTGGAACAGATGGGGGCTGTCTTTGTCGAAGAACTGGATGAGTGTCCTCAGGATCGCCCAGTCGTATTTTCAGCGCATGGGGTTCCGAAAGCCGTGCCAGCAGCCGCTGCGGCCCGTGAAATGATCTATGTCGACGCAACCTGCCCCCTGGTCTCGAAAGTCCATGTCGAGGCCGAACGGCATCATAAGGCAGGTCGCGAAATCATTTTGATCGGTCATGCAGGGCATCCTGAAGTGATTGGAACCATGGGCCAACTGCCGGAAGGCACGATGACTTTGATCGAAACGGTCGAGGATGTGACCTCCTTTGCACCGCGGGATCCTGCAAATCTCGCCTTCGTGACACAAACTACGCTCAGCGTGGACGACACCGCTGAGATCGTGGCCGCGCTTCAAGAGCGGTTCCCCGAGATCAGCGCGCCGCATAAAGAAGATATTTGCTACGCAACGACCAACCGTCAGGAAGCGGTAAAAGTGAGGGCAGAGCGCGCGGAACTGTTCTTGGTGATTGGCGCAGAAACCTCATCTAATTCCAAACGACTTGTTGAAGTGGCAATCCGCGCCGGCGCCGATGACGCCCAGCTCGTGGCGAGCGCAGAAGCCGTCGACTGGTCCTGGTTTGAGGGGGTTAAGACGCTTGGCCTGACAGCGG
>JAYZAM010000154.1:0-7512 GCA_036339715.1 Pseudomonadota bacterium
GCCCCTCATGCGTCCGCCTCTTATTCAATCTTTGCGGACACGCAAGGGTCACGGTCAGCGAAAATGAAGAAGCTAAGACGCAGGACGCAAATGAATATTCCGGCCCGGGCTCAAAAAGTTTGCTGCCGACACGATCGCATCCGCATCAATCTGGAAATGCCGGTAGAGATCGCCGACCGTTCCGGTTTGACCAAAGTGCTCAACTCCGAGCGGAACCGTTTGATGCCCTTTTACCCCGCCGATCCAGGCGAGCGTCGCCGGATGACCGTCCGTGACCGTAATCAGGGTGGCATTGCGGGGAACGTCGGACATCAGCCGTTCGACCTGGCTCGTCGCATCTACCTGACCGCGCGCCCGCGCGCGCCGCGCCGCCGTCCAGCCCGAATTCAGGCGATCTGAGGAGGTCACGGCGAGCACCCCAATATCGCGCCGGTCATTACCAATCCGCCCTGCAGCCTCGATCGCTTCCGGTGCGACGCAGCCCTGATAGGCGATGATCACCTCGGCATTTGGTCCCGGCTCTCGCAACCAGTAAGCGCCATCGATCACGCCGCGTCGAAACTCTTCATCATCGCGCGCTTTCACGCCCAATTGTTCGATCGGCTTGGTGGTCAGGCGCAGATAGACCGACCCGCCCGTTTCATCGCGCAGCCAGGTCCGCTCATCCGGATCGCCTTCACCGTCCCGCTGCAGATAATCAAACGACCAGTCCATGATGATTGATAGTTCGTCGAGATAGGCCGGTTCGAAAGAAACGAGCCCGTCCTGGCTCATGCCAATCAGCTGCGCGCCAATGGATTGGTGAGCGCCTCCTTCAGGAGCGAGTGTCACGCCGCTCGGCGTGCCCGCAATGATGAAGCGCGCATCCTGGTAACAAGCATAATTGAGCGCATCGAGCCCACGCGCCACGAACGGATCATAGACCGTACCGACAGGAATCAATCGCTCTCCAAACAGTGAATGCGAAAGCCCGGCGGCGCCGAGAAGCAGGAACAGATTCATTTCTGCGATGCCGAGCTCGATATGCTGCCCCTGAGGTGAAAACTGCCACTTTTGCATCGAAGGGATTTTTTGCTCTCGGAACGTGTCAGCCTTCACGTCTCGCGCAAACAGTCCGCGCCGGTTAACCCAAGCACCAATATTGGTGGACACGGTGACATCAGGTGAGGTCGTAACGATACGATCGGCGATGGGCGCATCGGATTTCGCCAGGGCGTCCAAAATTTTGCCAAATCCGGCTTGCGTAGATTGTACTCGATCATCGAGGAAGACCGGTCCCGGAGCTTCAATCTTGGGGGCACTGTAACGACGCACGCCGCTTGAGAAAAATGGCACCTGGTCGAGATACGCTTGCATCGCTGTTTTATCGTCCACGCCCTCGAGCTTTTCCCACTCCAAACCTTCCGCAATGCCCATGGTGGACTGAAATTCAGCCATTTGCGCCATATTCATCAGGCCAGCATGATTGTCCTTGTGCCCCGCCAAAGGCGTACCCCAGCCTTTGATCGTATAGGCCAGAAAAACCGTTGGCTGATCGTCATCGATTTCATCGAACGCGGAGGTCAACGAGTGGAGACACTGTCCTCCAAGATTGTTCATCAGCGCGCTTAACTCGTCATCGGTGCGGCGATCCAGCAAGTCGGTCACGTCGCCCTGATCGCCAATATCGTTGAGCAATTGTTCGCGCCAGGCGTCCCCGCCCTTATAGGTCAACGCAGAATAAAGCTGGTTCGGGCAATTTTGGATCCAGTCCCGAAGCTTATCGCCGCCCGGTTCTTCAAACGCTGCACGCTGCAACACACCATGGCGCAGGATTACCACACGCCAGCCGAACGCCTTGAATATCCCCTCGATCCGCTCCCACAGTCCTTCATGGACAACCCCATCCAGACTTTGGCGATTATAGTCGATCACCCACCATGTGTTACGTAGATCGTGCTTCCAGCCTTCCAGCAGGCATTCATAAACATTGCCTTCGTCCATCTCCGCGTCACCAACGAGGGCAACCATTCGCCCAAGCGGTCGATCCTTGGACCACGATTTCGCGCTGAGATAGTCTTGAACCAGCGAGGCAAAGGCCGTTTTCGCCACCCCTAATCCGACAGAGCCGGTCGAGAAATCGACATCATCAATGTCCTTGGTCCGGCTTGGATAAGATTGTGCACCGCCCAGCCCTCGAAAGTTCTCAAGCTTTTCGCGCGTCTGATTGCCCATCAGATATTGCATCGCGTGGAACACGGGCGACGCATGCGGTTTGACCGCGACACGGTCTTCTGGACGCAAAGTGTGAAAGTACAGCGCCGTCATGATGGAGACCATGGAGGCGCAAGAGGCCTGATGGCCGCCGACTTTGACATCCCCGTCTTCTTTGGGACGAAGATTGTTGGCATTGTGGATGGTCCACGCCGAGAGCCATAACAGTCGTTGTTCAATCTGTTTCAATCGCGCCGTGTCGGTCGCCATAACAAGGTCCTTTATAGGTTCGCGCTCGATTTATCGCCGTGCGCGGCAAGTGGCAATCAAGACAAATCGGAATCGACAACAACAAGGTCGTCTGTGTCTTTTACAGTTTCCATGACGGGAAAGGTCGAGGTTTGTGAAATGCCGGGCAGTTCTGACAAAACATCGCCCAAGAGCTCACGATAGGTCCGCATATTCCGGGTTCGGATTTTGAGGAGAAAGTCGTAACCGCCGGACATCATGTGGCAGGACTGGATTTGAGGAATGTCCTGAACCGCATCGCTGAAGGCTTTGAGGTGTCGACGGGTCGTCGCTTCTAGTTTGACTTGGACAAAGGTGACATAGTCTTGGCGGATCTTGATCGGGTTTAGGACGCCTTTGTAGCGCTCAATATACCCCTTAGCTTCGAGCCGCCGCAATCGCGTCAGGCAGGGCGTTTTTGACAGTCCGACTGCGTCCGACAGGTCGCCAATTGAGAGACGCCCATTGTCTTGCATGGCACGCAAAATATTGCGGTCAACCAAGTCTAATTCTTCTAACATTCCCTTCGAAACCTCCAATTGAGACCAGCTTTTCATGCAAAAATAGAACTAACGTGCTTATTTATGCACTGTAATAGCGTTTTTGGACTGAGTCATCATGATATTATAGAGAAAATGGGAGCCAGCGACCAAAGATGCCATTCAGCCCGCCTTCCGACCCTTCTAATTTCGCGCGCCTGACGGCCGCCTACCTTACGGATGAGCGCGAACTGACCCGGCATCTCGCTCAGATCGCGCGATGCCCTGCAGACCTCGACCCGGCGATCAAAAGGCGCGCCACCGAGCTGACCTCTGGTTTGATGCGAGATGCCTCAAAACCCGCAATGATCGACGCCTTCCTGCAGGAATACAGCCTTTCATCCAAGGAGGGCGTGCTGCTTATGCGCCTCGCCGAGTCCCTCATCCGCACTCCCGATCGCGCAACTGCGGCGCAGCTTTTGCGCGACAAACTCGGTGCCGGTCACTGGCGCTCACACTTGCGCGCCAATCATCCTTTGGTGAAAGCCGGAACGCTTGGATTGCTGGCGGCAAAAGGCTGGAGCCATCAAACTGGCGGGGTCGAAGCAGATCATTTTTTCGCGCGCCTCGGCGATTGGGTCGTTCTCTCAGCTGTTCAAGCTGCGATCGCGCTGCTCGGACGACATTTTGTGCTCGGAACTTCCATCTCTCGTGCCGTTCGACGCGCCCGAAGACTGTCAGATTATGGGGCAACCTATTCCTACGACATGCTTGGCGAAGCGGCTTTGACCAAGGCGGACGCCGACAGGTATTTTCACAATTACAAGGCGGCTCTTAAACATCTCGCTCGAACGAAAAAGCCGAACCTCGGTCTACATCAATCACCTGCGCTATCTGTGAAACTCTCAGCCCTGCACCCGCGCTATGAGTATACGCAGCGCGAAACTTGCGTGCCGGCCCTCACTGAAAAGCTATTAGAGCTTTGCACTCTCGCGAAGTCAGCGAATTTGGGCCTGACAATTGACGCCGAAGAAGTTGACCGTTTGGAAGTCTCACTGCTCGTATTTGAACGCGTTCTCGCTTCCGCTGAACTTGATGGCTGGGCCGGTTTTGGGCTGGCGCTGCAAGCGTATCAGAAACGCGCCCTGCCTGCGCTTGACTGGATATCTGAGAGCGCGCGACAGACCAATCGCCAAATCACCCTGAGGCTGGTCAAAGGGGCGTATTGGGATAGCGAGATTAAGCGCGCGCAAGAACTCGGCTTAGCCGCCTACCCGGTTTTTACGCGCAAGGAACACACAGATATTTCCTATCTCGCCTGCGCTCAGAGACTGCTCGAATGCGGCGAGATGATTTATCCGCAATTTGCCACCCACAATGCGCGGACTGCGGCCAGTATCGCGATGATTGCGGGCGATCGTCGAACGCTCGAGTTTCAGCGCCTGCACGGCATGAGCGACGGCCTGCATCGCCGACTTGCGAAGGAAGATGGTTTCGCAACCCGCACCTATGCACCAGTCGGGCAGCACAAGGACCTGCTGCCCTACCTCGTCCGACGGCTCCTCGAGAATGGTGCGAACGGGTCATTCGTGCACCAGCTTCTGGAAACGGAATCACGGCTGTCTGACCTCGTCGAAGACCCAATAAGCGTTTCAGAGCGGCATGGATTTTCCCCTCACCCCAAGATTCTGCAGCCGCGTCAGCGGGTTGGTCAAGCCCGGTGCGTTGCCGCTGGAACGGATCTGACCCAATCAAACCATGTTCGCGATTTCGAGGCGTTGCGGCCCCCAACGCTCGCAACTGAAAGCAAGACGCATCGTGGATTTAGTCCTAATGACCGTCGCATTTGCGTGGGGTCTTATATGCCGAGCAAAGCAACCGACATCACCCGCGCAATCGGTGAATGCCGGCGCAGCGATTGGCCAGCGCGCTCGGCTTTCTCCAGGTCAGCAAGCTTGCGCCGCGCAGCGCAGGCGCTTCAGTCGAATGCCTCCGATCTGATGGCCTTGTGTGTTCACGAAGCGGGAAAAACGTGGCCAGATGCTGAATCCGAATTGCGCGAAGCAATTGATTTTCTGACCTATTATGCAGACCAGGCAGAACGTGCGGAAATCAGAGACCGAAATCCGCTGGGCATAATTGCCTGTATTAGTCCGTGGAACTTCCCCCTTGCGATTTTCCTCGGCCAGATTGCCGGAGCGCTGAGCGTTGGCAATTGCGTGATTGCCAAACCGGCCCCGCAAACGCCGCTTGTGGCGATCAAAGCGATTGAGATCCTGCATCAAGCAGGCATCCCGAATGATGCGCTCCACCTTGTCATCGGCGCTGGCGAACTCGGCGCAGCCCTCACATCACGCCCGGAAATCGATGGCGTTTGCTTCACCGGCTCGACTCAGACCGCGCAAAGCATCGCAAGATCTCTTGCTGAGCACGGATGCGCTGACCGACCCTTGATCGCCGAGACGGGCGGTATCAATGCCATGATTGTCGACTCAACTGCCCTCCTGGAACAGGCGGTTGGAGACGTCGTTCGCTCCGCGTTCCAAAGCGCCGGACAGCGTTGCTCCGCGTGCCGAATTGTGTGCGTACAAGAAGACGTCGCCGATACATTTGTTTTGATGCTCAAAGGTGCCATGGCCGAACTGCGTACCGCCCCTTCGCACCACCTCTCAACTGATTTGGGGCCCCTCATAGACGAGGCGGCACAGGCACGGATCAAAGCTTATATCGCGGCGACGATGCAGCGCTTTCCAATCATTGGCCATGCGCCCGCACCCTTGAGCAATGAAGGCCCCTATCTCGCACCGATAGCGTTCGAAATAGATCAGATCAGCGACTTGAAGGAAGAGGTGTTTGGACCGGTCCTTCATATTGTCCGGTATAAAGCATGCGAACTTGATAAAACGATCTCGTCGATCAATGCGCTGGGGTTCGGCCTGACGATGGGCCTGCCTTCTCGAATAGATGATAGGATCGGCCGCGTGAAAGCAAAGGCCAAAGTCGGCAATCTGTATGTTAATCGCGATCAGATTGGTGCGATTGTTGGAGAACAACCGTTTGGCGGCGAAGGCCTGTCCGGCACGGGACCGAAAGCTGGCGGTCCGAACTATCTCAAACGCTTGACCAAGCCTGAACAGCGCACGGACACTGTCGATCTCGTGACAGAGATGGCCTTGCCCGGTCCCACCGGAGAGACAAACACGCTAACCTCGCACCCTCGCGGAAAATTACTCGGCCGGGGCGGGGACTCACCCGAGATTCTCGAACAGCAAGTCCGCCTTGTGCAAGCGACCGGCAATGTGCCCGTGTTCGCGGATATCGAAGACTTGGAGACCGCATTGATGCGCAACGACTTGAAAGGTGTGGTCATCGATGGGCGTCACCGTGAACGGGTCGCTCGCGCCATCGCCCACCGTCCAGGCGAGCTCTTGCCCGTGCTCTCGGCGCAAGATGAAACGTATCGCTTCAAACTGGAGCGCGTGGTCACCATCAACACCACTGCCGCTGGCGGAAATACTGCCCTGCTGTCGGAAGTTTGAGTGCAATCAAGCGCTGAGCGTTTGATCGAGCGCACGGCGCCAGCCTTTGATCAGCGCCATCCGGGTTGGTCGATCCATTCTCGGCTTAAATGTTCGGCCCTCAGCCTTTCGCGCGCCCCAAGCTGCCGCGTTGGTCCAGCCTAATTGTATCCCCGCAAGGGCGGCGGCACCGAGCGCTGTCATTTCCATGAAGTCCGGGCGTTCCACTGGACGGTCGCAAATGTCAGCGATGAATTGCAAGAGCCAGTCATTGGCCGCCATGCCGCCATCGACACGTAGCAGTCCCACTTCCGCGCCATCCGCAGCGAAGGCTTCCAGCAGATCGTTGGTTTGATATGCGGCTGCTTCCAGGCCCGCGCGTACGATATGATCGGCACCCGTACCCCGGGTCAGACCGGTTATCGTTCCGCGAGCATTGGCATCCCAATGCGGGGCCCCCAATCCGGTAAACGCTGGCACCAGATAAACACCCCCATTGTTTTCGAGCTGCGCTGCGCGCGCTTCGCTTTCTGCCGCACTTGTGATCAAGCCGAGATCATCGCGCAGCCATTGAATAACCGTGCCCGCATTAAAAATCGCGCCCTCAAGCGCAAACGCTTCACCGCCCCCGGCCATCGAATAGCCGAGCGTGCCAAGCAGACGGTTGGACGATGATGGACGGTCATAGCCCGTATTCGCGACCAGGAATGCGCCCGTACCATAGGTTATTTTCGCCGTGCCCGGCGCGAGACAGGCCTGGCCAACGAGCGCCGCTTGCTGGTCACCAATGGCGGAAAGGATGGGGATCGCGCGCCCGAACAGGGCTGGATCTGTTTCGCCGAAAAGCCCACCGCTCGGACGAACTTCCGGTAAGAGCGATGCAGGGACATCCAAAAGGTCCAGCATCCTCTCTGACCATTCTGCGGCCGGATCAACACTCAAGGGATAGAGGAGCGTACGAGACGCGTTTGTGACGTCCGTGGCATGAACCTGACCGCCCGTCAGTCGCCAAATCAGAAACGCGTCGACCGTGC
>JAYZAM010000155.1:0-13438 GCA_036339715.1 Pseudomonadota bacterium
ACCAAAGCACAAGCACCGTCTGAGAATTGTCCGCGTCCTTATAGTCTTTTGGGGTCGGGGTCGTCTGATCTCTTTTCTTATTATAACGGACCTTGAACTTGAGGGCTCTCAGGCGCCGCGCAACAAGATCTGCTTTTTCGCCATCGGCAAGCGTATTGACCAAGTAGACATCATATCGGGCCATATCGGATCCCCTTTCAGAGCGTGAGTTTTATCGCCCTTATCGACTTTGACCAGTGGATTCCAGATTAAGGAGAGAAAAGCCTCTGGTGTTCGCGTCAAAATGCGGTAAGTCGCGCGCAGTGTTTATCTGGAGGCGTCTATGGGCTTCAAATGCGGAATTGTTGGACTGCCGAATGTTGGCAAGTCAACCTTGTTCAATGCGCTAACACAAACGGCGGCGGCGCAAGCAGCAAACTATCCGTTCTGTACCATTGAACCAAATGTTGGTGAGGTCGCTGTACCTGAAGCGCGCCTTGAAAAGCTGGCTGCGATTGCGGGCTCCAAAGAAGTTATCCCGGCGCGCATGAATTTTGTCGATATTGCCGGTCTGGTCGAGGGCGCGTCGAAAGGCGAAGGGTTGGGCAATCAATTTCTGGCGAACATCCGCGAAACCGATGCCATCATCTATGTTCTGCGCTGCTTCGAAGATGACGACATCACGCACGTTTCGGGCAAGGTTGATCCCATCGCAGATCTGGCCGTTGTTGAAACCGAATTGATGCTGGCTGATCTGGAAAGCCTCGAAAAGCGCAAAGTGAATTGGGTCAAGAAAGCCAATTCCGGAGACAAAGAAGCGAAAGCGCAGGTCGCGTTGATCGACAAAGCGCTGACGGAACTGAACGAAGGCCGTCCGGCCCGCCGCGCAGATGTCGATGAGGAAGAGCGCAAAGCCTGGAACATGCTCCAACTGCTCACGGCAAAGCCGGTGCTCTATGTCGCCAATGTCGACGAAGAGAGCGCTGCGGATGGTAATGATTATTCGAGACGCGTGCTCGATTACGCCACCGAAGAAGGTGCCCAAGCCGTTGTCATCTCAGCCCAGATCGAGGCAGAAATCTCGCAGCTCGAAGATGAAGAGCAGACAGAATTTCTCGAAACGCTTGGCCTTGAAGAACCAGGCCTCAATCGCCTGATCCATGCCGGTTATGCCCTGCTGGGATTGCAGACCTACTTTACTGCTGGACCAAAAGAGTCGCGGGCTTGGACGATCCGTCAGGGCTGGACCGCGCCACAGGCTGCGGGCGTTATCCACGGTGATTTTGAGAAGGGCTTTATCCGCGCTGAAACCATCGCGTTTGACGACTATGTCGCGAATAATGGCGAGAGCGGCGCGAAAGAGGCCGGGAAAATGCGCGCCGAAGGTAAGGATTACATCGTCCAGGACGGCGATGTCATGCTGTTCCGGTTTAACGTCTAAAGCCTAAGTCTCGACAAAGTTCCGCATATGTTCTATCCCGAATCGGGTATAGGATGTTGCATGGAACCTATCATTCAAATTGGCGACACGGGGCTCGACCTCATTCACCTGATCGCAATCGTGGTCGCGCTCGGGCTCGGGGCCGCCTGTTATAAGTTTCGAGAACTTTTGGGGCAGACGCAGCAATCACTCGGAGACAGCACGGCAGATCTCGCGCATTCACAGGACGAGCTCTTAACGCAGCGGGCGCGCGCCGAGACGGCCGAACTACAATTGGCCGAGCTGCGTGGGCAAACCGCGAAGCAAAATGAAGCCTTTAGCGAGATTGCCCGCGGCGTGATGCAACAGACGCAAAAGCAGTTCATGGACCTCGCCGATGAGACCTTCAAGAAACACCGCGAAGGCGCGAAGGGCGAGCTGACCGAATTGATGAAACCGATCGGTGAGAATTTCACCGAATTCAAAAAGCGCGTCTCTGATATCGAAAAAGTTCGCGCCGAGGATAAATCTGCGATCCAGGAACAGGTCAAAGCAATCGGGGAAAGCCTGCATCGCAACACGGCAGAAACCGGGAAACTCGTGAACGCGCTGACCGCGCCGAAGGGTGGTGGACGCTGGGGTGAGATGACGCTTCGCAATGTGATGGAGCAAGCGGGTCTCTCCGGGCCTTGCGATTTCAATGAGCAAGTCAATGACCAGACCGAAGAGGGACGACAAAGACCTGATGCGGTTATCCATCTTCCTGGTGGACGCCAGATCGTGGTCGATTCCAAAGTCTCCCTCGAAGCCTATCTGGCAGCCGCGTCGGCCGACGATCCCACGCAACGCAACGTACATCTGAAATCCCATGCCACGAGCGTGCAGCGCCATGTCGATACGCTGGCCTCGAAACGGTATCAGGCGAACCTCGATGAACGCGTCGACTTTGTTGCAATGTTCATCCCGGGGGAAAACTTCTTCGCGGCGGCTTTGGAGCATGCGCCGGACTTACTTGAACGCGCTTATTCCAAGAATGTCATCGTGACGACGCCTTCAACTCTGATCGGCCTTGCCAAAACGGTGGCCTATGTCTGGCGTCAGGAAAAAATGACCGAGAACGCGCGCGAAGCCGCGCAACTCGGCCAGCAGCTTTATGAGCGCATTGCGACCATGGCGAGCCATATCGAAAAGCTCGGCAAATCGCTGAACTCTTCCGTCGGGCATTTCAACGCCATGAACTCGTCGCTTGATAAGCGCGTCATGCCGACCATGAAGAAGTTCCAGGATCTCTCCATTGCCCCACCGGATAAACCCATGCCGGAGCCAAAACGCGTGGAAGTGACCGCAGATGCCGGTAGCGGTGCGCAGCTTGAGCTGATCAAGAAGGCAAAAGCGTAAATTTTAGGACCGGTGATCCTCTATTGATCCTTGGGCGGCATACCGTAGAGCGGGCGAACCGCGTCTGGGACGAGGCTCATATCGATGAGAACGCCGCGTTCGGCGCCGATGCGTCCGACAATAGCGCCAATTTCGGGGGGCGTTAATTCACCCGCCGCTGCAACCTCCATGGCCACGGCATCAAAGAAGTCGTCAAAGGCGCCATCAGAAGTTCCGACGAGCAAAGTCGCGTCCTCGTCACCAGCATTCCAAACGGCGTGTGTGCTGCCTCGGGGCAGCATGACCAATCCGCCGGGTGAAAGGGTCTTTTGATTGCCATCTGCCATAAATGTGACGCTGCCTTTTCGGACGTAAAAGAACTCGTCTTCATGCGTATGCGTATGCGGAGGCGCGCCGGCGGTGTTGGCGGGTATTTCAATCTCGAACAGGCTGAGACCGGCAATATTAGAATCCGCATCGACCAATCGAGTTGTGGGGTGAAGCGGGAAATCAATCGCCTCGCCGTCGCCCGCATCAATCAAAAGCGCAGGCTTTGGGCCCGGTTCGTGCGTCGTATCCTCAGCGAAACCAGAGGATGTGCACGCCATTAAGGCTGTCACAGAAAGACCAAGCAAAGCTCGGATGGAAAATTCTCTCATTGCAATCCGTCCCATCATAAAAATTTTGCCGCGATCACTGGCATGCAGATCACCATAAGTGAGTATTTTTACTGCGCAATGCTCGCAAGAGCTGTGTGCGTCGCTGACGCCCAAACCTGATCTTATCCCCATGACCTCTCCGAACGCTTGGTCTCCTCATAGATATTGACCTTTCGCTTTAGCGCTCATACTTGGAAGCCCATGGCTATTAGAGAAATCATTACGGTTCCGGATGCGCGGCTCAAACAGGTGTCAAAGCCTGTCGAGGGCGGCGTTACTGATGACATCCGTGAACTCATGGATGACATGTTGGAGACCATGTATGACGCGCCGGGCATTGGTCTGGCTGCGATCCAGATCGGAGTGCCCTTGCGTGTCATCGTGATGGATTTGCAAGAGGACGACGAAAAAAACCCGCGATACTTCGTCAATCCGGAAATCTTACCGCTCACAGAGGATACAGCCCCTTATGAAGAAGGGTGTCTGTCTGTTCCGGATGTCTTTGATGAGGTCGAACGACCCACTGAATGTCGTGTCCGGTATCTCGACTATGATGGCCAGGAAGTTGAGGAAGTTGCAACAGGGTTGTTTGCTGTCTGCATTCAGCATGAGATGGATCACCTTGAAGGCACACTCTTCATTGATCACCTGTCGCGTCTGAAACGCCAGCGCGCGGTTGACAAAGTGAAGAAAGCCAAGCGCCTCAAGGAAAAGAACGCGGCTTAAGCAGGCGCCCCTCTTTATCCTGAACACCACACAGGCTACAGCGCGTCCATGACGACATCGCTTCGCATCGCCTTTATGGGCAGTCCTGATTTTGCCGTGCCCGTGCTCGCCGCTTTGGCGGAGGCGGGGCATGATATTGCGTGCGTCTATTCGCAGCCGCCGCGCCCCGCTGGACGTGGAAAGAAGCTGCGCCCGACCCCTGTGCATCAATGGGCTGAAGCGCGAGGACTGGAGGTGCGCACCCCACGGTCCTTGAAGAAGGCACCCGAGCAAGAGGAATTTGCGGCGCTCGAGCTCGATGCGGCTGTGGTTGTGGCCTATGGCCTGATCCTACCGCAACCCATTCTCGATGCGCCGCGTTTGGGGTGCATGAATATGCACGCTTCGCTTCTGCCGCGCTGGCGCGGAGCGGCGCCCATCCATCGCGCAGTGCTGGCTGGCGATGAGATAACAGGGGTGCAGGCGATGATCATGGAAGCCGGCCTCGATACGGGTCCCGTTGTTGCCACCGAGGAAACGCCAATCTTGCCAAGCGATACGACCGGTTCCGTTCATGATCGGCTGGCGACGCTCGGTGCAGACCTAGCGGTCAGAGCATTGGCGGGCCTCGCGGATGGGTCCATGGTGCCGGTGCCGCAAATCGAAGATGGCGCGATCTACGCGCATAAGATCACGGCCGAAGACCAGCGGATCGACTGGTCGAAGCCAGCCGCCGAAGTCGATTGCCAGATCCGCGGCCTGTCGCCATTCCCGAGCGCCTGGTTCCACTACATCCCTGAGGGTGAAACCGTGCCTTTACGTATGAAAGCTTTGATGAGCGAGGTTGAGACCGGAGTGGATGGCGCAGCGCCCGGCACGCTGCTGGATGACGAGCTGCTGGTGCAATGCGGAGATGGCGGCGCGGTGCGGTTGCTGAAAGCGCAAAAACCCGGCTCAAAGGCGATGGAGGCTGCCGACCTGCTCCGCGGTTTACCCATTCCAGCAGGAGCGCATTTCAAATGAAAAACCTTTGGATCCGGCCGGTGACCGAAGATGACGCTGATGCCGTTACCGCCCTGACCGACTCCGCTTTTGGCACGCCGGAAGAAGCGAAGATCATCACGCAGCTTGCGAAAGATGGAGATAGCCTAGCTTCTCTTGTTGCGCACAATGATCGAGAGATATTGGGCCATATTCAATTCTTCAAAGTTTGGGTGGACGGTGACGATATTGCCTGCGGCTTAGGGCCCGTCTCGGCCCGTCCGGATGTTCAAAAGCGCGGGATTGGCGCAGGGTTGATCCGCTTTGGTCTAACCTTGATGGAAGGCGCGGGGCGCAGCCATTGCTTCCTGCTCGGCCATGCCGACTATTATCCGCGCTTTGGGTTTTCAGCAGAACTCGCTGCGCAGTTTGACAGTCCCTGGTCCGGTCCGAATTTCATGGCGATCAAGCTGACCAAGACCGGTCCAGCCTCTGGTACATTGCGCTATCCCGCTGCGTTCGGAGCCTGATCTATGCAGCGCTACAAGATCACGATCGAATATGACGGTCGCCCATTCTTTGGCTGGCAACGCCAGGACGGACAGCCTTCCGTGCAACAGGCACTGGAAGAGGCGGCGGCAAAGCTCGATGGCGCGCCAGTCCTGATGCAAGGGGCAGGGCGAACCGATCGCGGTGTGCATGCGACCGGGCAAGTCGCGCATTTTGATTTGCAAAAGCCGCGACCGATCCGAAAGATTGCAGACGCGCTGAACTTCCATCTGCGTCCCCAGCCTGTTGCGATCCTCAAGGCCGAGGAAGTGGAAGACGATTGGAACGCCCGCTTCAATGCGACGCTGCGTGCCTATCGCTATGTGATCATAAATCGCCGAGCCGATCTGACCGTCGATAAAGGCCTGGCCTGGCGGGTGCCGTTTCAGCTGGAGGCTGGGGCGATGGACCGAGCGGCAAAAGCCCTGATCGGCCAGCATGATTTCTCGACCTTCCGCGACGCCGAATGTCAGGCCAAGCATCCCATCCGGACGCTCGATAAGATTGATGTTGCGCGCTATGGCGAGGGCTTAGAGGTGACAGTCGAAGCGCAGAGTTTCCTGCATCGTCAGGTGCGTTCTATTGTCGGGTCTTTGGTTGAGGTCGGCCGCGGCGCTCAGGAGGAAAACTGGATCGCCGAAATCCTCGAGGCGCGCAATCGGACGGCCTGCGGCCCTGTCGCGCCGCCGGATGGGTTGTTTCTGGAGCGGGTCGAATACGGCGCTAAATAGCTGCCCCTTCGATAGGGTTTGTTTTCGGATCTACGGGCGCTAAATCTTCTCATAGTATTCTGAGGAGACACGACATGTCAGACCGTTTTAATCTTGATCGCCGCCAGATGCTTGCATTGGGGGTCGGTGCAGCTGCAGTTGCGAGCCAGGCGGCAACCGCTCAGACTGAGACGTCTGAGGCGGCGACGCCCGATCTTTCTGGCAAATCGATTCTCATCACCGGGGCCTCTTCGGGGTTTGGCCGCTTGGGCGCTGAGCATTATGCCCGTCTCGGCGCGAAAGTGTTCGCAACAATGCGGAATGTTCCCCGTTTAGAGGCCGATGAGCTGCGTGATCTCGCATCGTCTGACAGTCTCGATATCAGCGTCATCGAAATTGACGTCACCTCTGATGAGCAGATCGAGGCTGGTGTGGCCGAAGCCCTCGCCGCGAATGATGGCAAGCTTGATGTCTTGATCAACAATGCCGGGATCTCATTTGGTGGCCCGGTTGAGGTGCAGGACATGGCGGCGACCGAGCTGATCTTCGACACCAATGTCTATGGCTGCCACCGGATGGCACGGGCGGCTTTGCCAAGCATGCGCGCGCATGGCGATGGCATGATTTTCAACGTCTCATCCCAGCTTGGGCGACTGGTCATCCCTGGGTTCGGGCTCTATTCGGCAAGCAAGTTCGCCCTCGAAGCGATGAGCGAGCAAATGGCCTATGAGCTGGTGCCGCACGGCGTTGATGTCACGATCATTCAGCCAGGTGGATATCCAACCCGCATCTGGGCCAACAATAATAGCAATTCCGGACCGCTGAAAGAACGGACGAGCGAGGACTTACTCGCAGCTTATCCAGCCCTCACCGCCGGAATGGGCGAGCGGACCGGCGGGGGCACGACCGATCCAATGGATGTTCCGCGAAACATCGCTGAAATTATCGCCATGCCGAAAGGCACGCGCCCACTGCGGCGCGCGGTTCACCCGGTGGCGCGTCCGCAGGAGACGATCAATACTGTGTCAGCACAGACGCAGATTGCGATGCTGGGCGAGTCTCAACTCGGGCCATGGATCAAGGATGTGCTAGAGCGCTAATCACGTCTGTGGCGGGCACTGTTTCGTATAAATCGGTTGTTATGATATAAGTATCGAATTCAGTATTTGTATTTACTGCGTGATCAAATATTTGATTAAAATACAGGCGCATTGGTTCATGATCGTGCTCGAAACGTCTTTCTTTTTCTGATTATTGGCTAAGGCGGTCGGATCGGCATTCTCAAGCCGAACAGGCTCTGATAGATCTCATATGACTAGGGGCGAAGGATGATCGGGCCCCTTCATGGAGACTTATCGAAGACGCATCGACAATGACCGGTTGATGGCCTGGATCGGCCTGTCACTCGCAGTATTTTGCGTCTTCGCGTTTGCTCTGAAGGGCGTAATCGAACCGGAGCGGCTGTCGCGATACAATCCCATGGTGATGATCCATGGCTTGCTCATGATGTGCTGGCTCGCCCTGTTCTCGCTGCAAAGCTGGTTGATGAGCGATGGCGCTTTTGCGCGGCACCATCTCTTCGGTCGCCTCAGCATCGTCCTGGTCATATTGATGATCTGGTCGTCAACGCTGATCGCGATCCAATACACGTATGACTTTCAGAGCACGCTCTTGCTCTCGGTCAATTCAATGTCCCTGCTGCGATTTGTGATCCTCTATGGGGTGGCCATCGCTTGCGTTTTTAAGGGGTATACGGGGCTGCATCGTCGATTGATGTTGCTCTGCACGATCATACTCGTCTCGCCCGCAGTCGGGCGTCTCACAGATGCCGTGAATGTCTCTGAGCTTTATGAACTGATCACCGGCATTGCAGCGTCGATTGTGCTTCTGGTTCTATTTGATCTTGGATCGGGCGGGATCCGCCGTTCAACGCTGTTGCTGATCCTCGCGGCTGTGCTTCTCGAAATTGTCGCTTTGGTGTTTGCCGTCGGTTTTTTGCAAGACGCGCTTGCGCAGATCATGCTTACTGTCTGAGACAAGGTGCGCGCTATGGCGTGCCGTCGCCATAGACATTGATCGCGGGCCCATAGGGAAGGTGTCGATCGGCATTATACCCCGAGTTTGAAGGCGGCTTTTCTGACCACAGGACATTTGCCTCCGGGAATGACAGGACTGAACGAACGCTTTCTTGATCCTCAGGCGTCAGCGCCGCGAATGCGCGCCGGAGTTCTTCCAGGCAATAGACCCGATATCGGGACACGGGCAGTCCGGAATAGGCGCAGCCCTGAACGGTCATGTTAAACGACTTGACGGATTTGGCATACGCCTCGGCATTCGCCGCGAGCTGAACCAGGTGGGTTTCGCAGATTTCGCGCAAGAGCGGTTGGAGGCGAGAATCAGGCTCAAGCATGTAGTTGCCCGTTCGATGCGGCGCGGCGCGCCACATTCGCGCGACCCATTCAAAGACGAGCGGTGCTTCGGTGCGCATGATTTCAGCCGGTTCCGGGTCTTGGCTGAAGTGTCGGAACATCGGCGCCATCATCCCAAAATCGGCAATCGATGGGCGATCACCGAGGAGGAAGGGGCGAGAATCAAGTACGGTGCTCATCGAGCGCAACGCGTTTCGATAGCCCTGCTCAACATGCGCGCGGGTGGTCGCGGTCACGCCATCGCGCGTGGTGAAGAATTTGATCTGGCGACGGCGGATCATGCGCCTGACCACAAAGCGCGGCAACGGCACCGGGGTCGAGATTTCATCGACTAGGATATTCGAGATCAGCTCCCGACCGTATGGAAAACTCCAGCGATAATGCATCGCTGACCGCCAAAGCCATTCATCGCCATAATCCTCGATGAGGCGCGCCAGAAAGGCGATCACCGGTGTCTCTGGCAAGATCGGTGTGTCTGGGTAGTCTTTTTCAAGCTCGAACAGGATCGGCGTTGTATCCGACATCCACCGGCCGTCCTCCCGATCGACGATCGGCATCTGTACCGCGCCGACTTTCTCTTTTAGCTGTTTCGCTCTGTCATAAGGCATCCCATGCAGCGTGTACGGGATCCCACGATAACGCAGATAAGCCTCAAGTTTGCCGGTATAGTAAGAGACCCGCGAGCCGTAGACTTTCATGCGCACCTCCGATGCTCAGCTAACTATCCCCGAACAATCCACCCTGAGTGCCGTCTTGCGGCGCCGGTAGGCCAAGGCGTTTATACGCGAGCGGCGCGGCAACCCGGCCGCGCGGGGTGCGGGCGACGTAGCCCTTTTGCATCAGATACGGTTCGATCACATCTTCCACAGCGTCGCGGGCTTCTGAGAGGGCTGCCGCTAATGTGTCAGCCCCAACTGGGCCACCCGCATAGGTCTTGACCAGAGCGTCCAGATATCGCCGGTCCAGCGCATCTAGCCCATCATCATCAATCTGCAGGCGGGCGAGCGCACTCGCTGCTGCGGCGCGATCAATATTGGTCCCATCGGCTTCGGCGAAATCGCGCACACGGCGCAAGAGACGCAGCGCAATTCGAGGGGTTCCGCGAGCACGCTTGGCAATCTCGACGGCACCATCTTCGGTGATCGGTGCGCCAAGTTTACGCGCCGCGGCCATGACGATGGTTGAGAGGGTTTCGGGCGTATAAAAGTCGAGACGGAGCGGGATGCCAAACCGGTCGCGGAGCGGTGTCGCTAAAAGGCCGGCGCGCGTCGTTGCGCCCACCAGGGTGAACGGGCTCAGATCGAGCCGCACAGACCGGGCCGCAGGGCCTTCGCCGATTACGATATCGACCGCATAATCTTCCATCGCCGGATACAAGACTTCTTCAACCGCGGCGGGCAGGCGATGAATTTCATCAATGAACAGAACATCGTTCGGCTCAAGGTTGGTCAGAATCGCGACCAGGTCACCGGCTTTGGCAATGACGGGGCCAGATGTGGCGCGAAATCCGACGCCGAGCTCTTTAGACAGGATTTGCGCGAGCGTGGTTTTGCCGAGCCCCGGCGGACCGAACAGCAATGTATGATCGAGCGCCTCATTGCGGCGCCGCGCAGCTTCCACATAGACGCGCAGATTCGCTTTTAGCTCGTCCTGGCCAACATAATCGTCAAAGCTTTGTGGGCGCAGCGCGCGGTCGAGCGCCTCGCCGGCTTGCATTTCAGGATCCGTCAGAGCGCCTTCTCTCATGCCGGGCTCAATTCTTTAAGCGCCGCCTTGATCAGCACGCCGGTCTCTGCGTCCGGAAGATCTCGCGCGGCCGTTGCAACCGCACGAGCCGCTTCAGACTGGGAATATCCAAGGTTAATCAAGGCCGATACCGCTTCCCCGCGGGCCCCGGTTTTGAGCTCGCTGGCCGCTGCTACGCTACCGGTCGGGTCTGCGGTGAATTTGCCGAACCGCCCCATAGGAGGCGGTTTTCCGGACAACTCTCCGATAATGCGTTCCGCGAGCTTCTTGCCGACGCCTTTGGCCCGCGTGATCGTTGCCGCGTCCCCGAGCGCCAGAGCGTCCATAAGCTCAGGCGCGCTGATCGCATCCATGATCGCCATAGCGGACTTGCCCGCGACGCCAGGAACATCTTGCAGGCGAACAAACCAGGCGCGCTCTTCGTCCGTCGCGAACGCAAACAGGGTGATCGAGTTTTCGGTCACGCGCGTTTCGATAAACACTTCAGCTTCTGAGCCGACGGTCAGTTTTGAGAGGAGCCTGGTTCCGGCGAGTGCAATATAGCCCACCCCGTTCACGTCTACCATGACCGAGTCGAGGCCCACGGCCGCAATGGTTCCGCGCAAACGACCAATAATCATGCCGCCCCCTGAATTTGTTTGTGTGGCAAGTTGTGGGCTGTGCAAATCGCGCAGGCGAGGGCATCCGCCGCATCGGCCTTCATTTTGCCGGCGCGCGGCAATAAGCGAGAGATCATGAACTGGATCTGATCTTTGTCAGCCCGTCCGGTTCCGACAATCGCCCGTTTGATCGCTGTTGGGGCAAACTCTGACACTTCCAGGCCATGAAAAGATAGCGACGTCATCGCGGCGCCGCGGGCCTGGCCAAGTTTGAGCGCAGATCTCGGATTGGCGTTGACGATAGTCTCTTCACAACCAGCATGGTCGGGCTTGTGCATTTCAACCAGACGTCCGATGGCGTGAAAAATTCCAGCGAGGCGATCCGCCATAGGCAAATCAGGATCGATATTAATAACGCCATGGTCGACATGTATGAGGCGCGATCCCGCCAGGTCGATAATGCCCCACCCTGTGTGGCGCAGACCGGGATCTATTCCGAGAATTCGAATCGCTTCGCTCATAGGCTTTGTATTAGCGCGTATGGTTAAAAACGTCTTGCGGTTTTCGTGCTTTGTTCACGTGGAACTGCAGGATAACGCGACTCATAAACAAGAGCGAACCACTAAATCATGGGTGTTTCGGGTTCTGCAATTTGGTTCGGGTGGACAAAATGCCGTCCGAAGTAGGGGTGACGTTCTTCATTGAAAATCGACAGCATCCATTCGAGTGCGGCGATTCCGGCGGGACTTCGGCGCACGGGTTCTGTGTAGGTGATCCAGAAATCGATGGGGGCTGCTGGGGGCAGGCTGAGCGCGATGAGCTTCGGCGAATAGCTCGCAATATAGCTCGGTAATACGGCAATGCCCCCGCCATTTTCGCACAGCGTGACCAGCGCCGAGCCGGAATTCGTGATCGTCGCATAGTCAATCATGGTCCGCACATCGCGAACGCTCTTTGACCAACGTTCTACCTGATGAACATAGTCAGTATGCATCAGCAGCTTATGCTTCTGCATATCAAAAATGGTTTCGGGAACGCCAAAATCTTTCAAATACTCTGACGACGCGAAGCAAATATAGTGAAGGGTTCCCAGGCGCTGCGAAATAATGTCGGGGTGATTGGGTTTTTCAAAAACAACAGCCAGGTCAGCTTCCCGATCGATGACTTCTTGTTGTGCGAGACCGATTTCGAGATCTATCTGGACGTTCGGGCGGCTGCGATGAAAATTAGGCAGGAACCGCGCCATCCAATGCGGTCCGATGCCATCACTCGATTTGATCTTTATTGACCCTGAAATTGACGTGTCGGCCTGAGCAACCTGTTCCCCAACCCGATCCACGAGGCATTGCATTTTTTGGACAAGCTCAACAAGGTTTCGACCCGCCAGTGTCAGCTCAACACCGCGCTTTGAGCGTTCGAAAAGTTTCGTGCCCAGCTCGCGTTCCAGGTCATTAATGCGGCGGCTGACTGTGGGGATAGATTCGCCGAGCGTTTTTGCTGCCGACGTCATGCTGTGTGCCTCGGCCACGAGGCGAAACACCCTCAAACGGTCCCAATTGAAACGCTCAGATAACAAACCTGAAACACCCGGTTAAAATTGTATTAAATCCAAGTCTTGCGCACTCGGGGCGCATAATCCAGAACAAAACTGCTTTTGCCGGAAATGGCGCAAGTGTTTGCTATTCTCTTAAAGCTTTAGACACGCCTATCTGGTTCTTAGGCGGTTCAAAAAATTGAGAATGATTGAGATGAAGAACCGGGCGGACGATTCAGAAAAACTGACGCGCATACTATCGATTATGCGTCTGCTTCAGACCCATCTAGAAGATGCGAATTTTGACATAACCGAGTTTGAGGAAGTCGAGATCTTCCTCGACTTGGCATTAGCGGCGGGCGCCCGAATTCAGGCGCCCCGGTCCGCATTGATCTTTGATGAGGTGCTGGAAAGCTAGGACGCAGATTTTCCAAGACCAATTTTCTTGGCGAAATCAGAGCGCCGACGAGCATATTCCGGTGCAACCATAGGATAATCAGCCGGCAGCCCCCAACGCTTTCGGTACTGATCCGGCGTCAGATTATAGCGTGTGCGCAGATATCGCTTCAGCATTTTCAGTTTTGCGCCATCTTCCAGACAGATAATATAATGATCGGTGACCGATTTCTTGATCGGGACGGCTGGTTCGGGCGTCGGTGATTCTGTTTCCTCAGACGCCAGTTGACCCAATCTGTTATGCACAGTCGTCAGCAATTCTGGTAGGTCAGCGGCACTGATTGCGTTATTACT
>JAYZAM010000156.1:0-8584 GCA_036339715.1 Pseudomonadota bacterium
GATGGGAGCGTCATACATGATCCGTCCAAGCCTTATCGCATCCATCGCGGTGCTGGCCACTGCTTGTAACCAAGCCACTGAGAGCCCTGCGCCTGCGATCCCCGAAGAACCGCAAACCGCCACGGTCGACGCGCAGCCAAGCCTGCCTATGCCCTTGCCGAGTGACACGAGCGCGGCAATCACGGGCGCAGACCTTCGTCAACGCATCGCTGCGCTGTCAGATGATGCTTTCGAGGGACGCGGACCAGCTGCTGAAGTTGGCGAACTGACAGCGGATTGGATTGCCCGTGATCTGGAGCGGGTCGGCGTACAGCCGGCAGGCGAGCATGGCAGCTGGTTTCAAACCGTTGGAATGGTTGAGCAGACTCTCGACGAAGCGGCATCTGGCCTCAGCTTTTCAGGCGGCGCATCAGGTGAAGACTTTCCGATGACGTTGAAGGAAGACGCGGTCCTCTGGACGAAAAAACAGGACAATACTGAGTTCAGCTGGACAGCGTCTGACCTTGTTTTTGTCGGTTATGGCGTCACCGCCCCCGAATATGGCTGGGACGATTATGCGGGGCTCGATGTCGAAGGCAAAACTGTCGTCATGCTGGTCAACGATCCGGGCTATGCGCGGGAGGATGAGCTCTTCAAGGGAAAATCCATGACCTATTATGGGCGGTGGACCTATAAGTTTGAGGAAGCGGGACGTCGCGGCGCGACGGGCGCGATCGTCATTCATGAAACAGCACCCGCATCCTATGGCTGGGACGTCGTGGCGAATTCCTGGTCCGGCGCGCAGGCGGACCTTGTCCGCTCCGATGGCGGCGCCAATCGTACAGTGTTCGAAGGCTGGATTACCGAAGAGACGGCACGTGCCCTGTTTGCAGAAGCCGGCCTGAGTTTCGAAGATTTAAAAGAGGCGGCAAAAACTGAAGGCTTTCTCCCAGTTGATATGGGTAACTTGCAAGCCCAGGGGAATATTGTTCAGACGGTCAGCACCACGCAATCGCGAAATGTGGTCGGTATGCTGCCCGGTAAGACTGCACCAGACGAATATATGCTGTTCACCGCGCACTGGGATCATCTCGGCAAAAAATCGCAGGAGCGCGAAGGCGAACCAACCCAGGACTTCTATAGTGACGATATCTTCAACGGCGCAGTCGACAATGCCACAGGCACGGCAGCACTTCTGGAAATCGCGGAGGCCCTGGCCGGCGAGGAGCTTGAGCGCTCCGCTCTATTTCTTGCCGTAACGCTCGAAGAGTCCGGGCTGCTTGGATCGGCTTATTATGCGGAAAATCCGACCGTTCCAATGAACCAGATCGTCGCCGGTCTAAACATGGATGCCATGCTACCGATCGGCAAAACCAAGGACATGGTCGTGGTTGGCTATGGAGCCTCTGAACTCGAAGACCTACTGAAAGAACATCTGGACGAAACAGGACGGGTGATCGTGCCGGACCCGAATCCACAAGCGGGATATTTCTACCGTTCTGATCACGTGTCCTTTGCCAAAAAAGGCGTCCCAATGCTCTATGCCGATGGCGGGGTTGATAAAGTCGACGGCGGTGTCGCCGCGGGGAAAGCATTCGCGGAGGTGTATACAGCGCAGCGCTATCACAAACCAATGGATGAGTATGATGAGAGTTGGGATTTGACTGGGATGGAAGAGGACCTCACAGCCCTCTATTCCGTTGGCCTGAAAGTGCTGCAGTCAGACCTCTGGCCGACTTGGTATGCCGGAAATGAGTTTGAAGCGATCCGACAAGCCTCACTTGCAGAACGCGAAGACTAAGCCTTGCTCTCCTATCAACACGGATTTCATGCGGGCAATAAAGCCGATGTTCTGAAACATGCGGTGCTGCATGCCGTGTTGAAAGCAGAGGCGGAGGCCAACCGCCCGGTGCTGTATGTCGAGACGCATGCCGCGCGTGGCTTTTATGACTTGAACAGCCCGCAATCCGTCAAAACAGGAGAAGCCAAGGACGGCGTTTTGGCCTTGCCACGTTCAGATCGCGCTGCAAAAGCGCTGCGCCCCTGGCTGGCACACATCCAAGACAAGGGCGCTGGGTCTTATCCGGGGTCCCCGGCACTGGCGACTCAATTGCTTGGCGAAAAGGCCAGAATCAATCTGTTTGAGCTTCATCCGGCCGAACATAAAGCGCTCTCACAAGCTCTACACAAAGACCCACGTGTGCAGATCCGCAAGGAAGACGGGTATCGCGGCGCGCTGCGCCTGCAACCCCGTCGAGGGGAACATATGCTGGTCATGCTTGATCCCAGTTATGAAACCGAAGCCGACATGGACGCCCTCGCCAATTGGGTGCCGCGCGCCATGCGCAAATGGCCAAAAGCGCACTTCCTGATTTGGCTTCCACTTTTCGCAGACGGCAGAGAAGAAGAGTTCGGGGCATTCTTGTCCTCGCTAGATGAGGGATTCGTTTCCGGCAGCCGGTGGGCCAGGCGAAGCGATGACCCATCGGCCCTGGAAGGTTCGGCTATGATTGGTTTACGTATAGGAGGCGCCGCCGCGCGCAGCGCTTTTGCGATCGCCGCTGAACTGGATAAATTATGGCGGGCCTGATGCGACTCGCCTACGCTCTCTATCGTGATCGTCAGGACCAGAGCATTCGGGACCACCAGATTGTCCCCGAAATCGTAACTCGGACATCTGGGACGATGTACAGGAGGACGCGGTGAATCTGTTTTTCCGAAGGCTTTGGGTCTATCTGCGCGCGCAACTGTCCACAAAACAGGAGCCCCTGACAGATGCTTACAGTCTGATCTTCCGCGTTTGGCTTACCGATCAGGACATGTTCCTACATATGACCAATAGTCGGTACCTGTCTTTCAGTGATCTCGCGCGCTTGAACATGCTGATCCGAACCGGAATTGGGCGTGCGATGAAAGCCAATGGATGGTCATTGAATGCAGTGGCTCAGACGCGGACCATTGCGCGCATGCTAAAGTCCCCCCAGACATTTGAAATTGTCTGCCAAATAGAAGCCTGGGATGATCAGCATTTGGCGATTTGTCACCGCTTGCAACGAAACGGAAAAATTCATGCAGAGCTCCGCGCTTTGATGCAATTGCACGATGCAAGCGGCGCCGTCGTCTCCACCGATGCGCTGCTGACAGTGATCGGGCACGAAACGCCGTCTGAAGACATGCCAGCGAATTTCCGATCTCTGATCGACGCCGCCCGGCTAGCCACCGAATAGGCAAACACAAGCAAAACAATCAAGAAAAGAATCTCACCGATCACACTTTTTGATTGTTATTCGGATTTTTCTGAAATACCGAATACTTCCACTGGGAGAATTTGGAACATGAATACTGGAAATATCCACTGGTCTTTCAATATAGAAATCCTGAGTCGTGCCCTGAACGACCTGGAAACAACCTGCACGACCGAGCCCGGGACAACTGAGTTTTCCTTCATGCGGTCGGAAGCCAAAATCATTCTCGCCGAAGCGAGAGAGGCGCTCGCAGAATTGAAGGATCAGATGCGGTGTCTGGATGCTCTTAGCACCGAACACAAGCGCTCAATGACTCACCATTAAGGCGTGAAAGCTGCCCGACGTCAGGCTTGATTCTCCAGGCACGCCCAGACAGAGTGACTCAAAACAGGAGCACTCATGGGCCAGCAACACTTGATCACAAAATCGAACCTGCGCGACACACGGTGGCACACGGCTGATACTGCAGCGCTTAAATCGGGTGATGTTCGTCTCTCTATCGACGCTTTTGCCCTGACTGCAAATAATGTCACGTACGCGGCATTTGGCGGAGCGCCGATGCATTACTGGAATTTCTTCCCATCTGGCGACGACACACAGGGACGCGTACCCGTATGGGGATTTGCTACAGTCGCTGAGTCTAATGCCGAAGGTGTCACTGTTGGGCAGCGACTATATGGCTATTTCCCGATTTCCGAAGAATTGGTCGTGACGCCGGTAAAGACAAGCGCACGCGGCTTCTTTGACGGCGCAGCGCACCGACAGGGCTTGGCGCCGATTTATAATTTTTACAGCTTCAACGAGACCGACCCTGCCTATATTGCCGATGCCGAAGCCGAGCAAATGCTGTTTAGACCTCTTTATCTGACGGGCTGGATGATTTGCGATAGCCTGATGCAGGGAGAGCCGGTGCCTGAGGCTGCCATTATATCGAGCGCCTCTTCAAAAACCGCCTTGGCGACCGCGCATGGATTGCATCGGCGAGGCGTTAAAACAATCGGGGTCACGTCGCCGCGAAATGTTGAGTTTGTAAAATCGACCGGCCTCTACAACGAGGTTTTGGAATATGATCAAATCAGTTCCTACGTCCCAGCCGGGGATACTGCTTATGTGGATTTTGTAGGCCGGCCTGAATTCACGAAATCGGTTCACACTGTCTGCGGCGACCATCTGAAGCGCAGCCTGACCATTGGTGCGACAGACTGGGAAGACAAACGCACCCCAATCAAGGACCTCCCTGGCCCGCAGCCGGAATTCTTCTTTGTGCCGGACTATGCCGCCAATCGCGCAAAGCAGTTCGCGCCCGGCGAACTCGACAAAATGACGGGGACAGATCTCGTCGCCTTTTACCCGATCTCTCGATCCTTCGTGACGCCGGAGCCCGTCAATGGAACAACCGCCATCGCCAAAGCCTGGGTCGACACGGTCGAGGCGAATATCCCTGCGGACAAAGGTCTGATCTGTAAATTCTAATTCAAGCGCGGACGGACCACAAAAACGGTCCGCGTGCCTTGCTCACGATTTGCCGAATTATTGGCGTCCGCGCTAGGACCAGCTGCGCCGTAGCCGCGTGCCGTCAGAGCTTCTGGCTCGACCCCATAGGCCATGAGATAATCGCGCACAGCGGACGCGCGGCGCTGTGACAAATCCAGATTATAGGCATCGCCGCCCGGGCTGTTGGTGTGACCCTCGATTTCAATCGAATGCGCTTCGCAGAGCAAAGCGACGCCCGTGGCTGCATCGAGCAAACGCGAACTCGCAGATTTGACCACAGACTCGCCAGGCTCAAACTCAACAGAGCGTCCATTCATAACTTCAAAAAAAGCGTCCTGACACTCCCCGGCTGTCGCGCCTTCTTTGAGGTCAGCTACTGCAAGACCAACCGGGAAAACATCCTCATCCGAGGCAATTGCGTCGACAACAATGTTCACCCGCTCACCCGCCCGCAAATCTGACTCTACGGTGGATCGGCCGACACGGTAGCCCTCCGTTTTGGCTTGCCGGTTTGGCGCCCTTCCAGTCAGGGTCGCCACCTTGCCTGCCATAACGACGGTCATCCAGCCAAAACCATCTCCATCGAGCTCTTCACTCAATCGCACCGCAATTGCCGACACCGGATCGCGCACATCCATATTGTTCACGATCCGGCGCACTAATTCTCCTGCAACTGGATCTGTCTCGAACAAAGTTTTTGCAGAGATGAAGGCATCCGACCGAGTATTTTCATCGAGCGCCAAGCCCGAAATGACCAACGTTTCACCATCCCAATCGAGATCCACCCAAGGATAACCCATACTCGCAAGCGTGCCCGTAATCCGGGCTGCCGTTTCGAATGGCCGCTCCTGGGCGGAGATCTCTTCGATACTACGGGCGACCAGACGGCCATTCACGACCTGAAAATACTGGCCGGTTGGAACATCAACGCACTGCACCGCCGACTTCGTCGAAGGCTCGACCGAAGATCCGCACGCAGTTAGGGCCGCTGACATGGCGATCAGCGTCAGGCTGTTCAGCCTTTTTTGCATCTAACGCCCCCGTTAATGCACTCTACACTGTAGTAATCATTGCGCTTCCAGTACGAAAAGTCAAAACAGAACTACGGTTGATACTGCGCGCCACCTTTCACAACCAAAAGAATAGATTTCAAAGCTTCGATATTCTCCAGCGGGTCCTCGCTCAATACGACAAGATCAGCATGTTTTCCGGCCTCTACGGTCCCGATCACATCGGCCATTTCAACATGTTCAGCCGCGACGACGGTTGCCGTGCGGATCGCCTCTTCCGGCGAGTATCCGGCTTGCACCATGAGCAGAAACTCTTCCGCATTATCACCATGCTTTGACACGCCCGTATCCGTGCCGAACGCGACATTGACGCCGCCCTCTCGGGCCCGGCGCAACATATCCAGCATCTGAGGTCCGACAATCGCCGCTTTCTCGCGGGAGGGCTCAGGCAACCAGGGTTGATCCGTCCAACCTGTTACAGTGACCCCTGCCAACACTGTCGGCACCAGTGTGCCGCCGGTCTCGCGGAAAACCGCGATGGTCTCTTCGTCCAAATAAGTTCCATGCTCGATTGACTGCACGCCATTGCGCAACGCCGCTTCAATACCGCCCTTGCCGTGAGCATGGGCAGTGACTTTGCGCCCCATCATAGCTGCCGTTTCAACAATTGCAGCAATCTCGTCATCAAAGAACTGCTGCTCCAGGCCGGCTTTCGTGTTCGACAATACGCCGCCTGTCGCCGTGATCTTGATCACATCTGCGCCAGAACGAATGGTTTCACGAACGGCGCGGCGACAATCGTCTGCCCCGTTACAAGCGTTAGGTCCGGTGAATATCTTGGTGAGCGCTGGCGAGAAGCCATTTGCATCACCATGGCCACCTGATGGGGTGATCGCCCGCCCAGATGCGCGGATTCGTGGCCCTGGAATCTTCCCGGCCCGGATTGCGTCGCGCAGGGAGAAAATCGCCTCATTCGGGCCACCAACATCCTGAACCGTCGTAAAGCCAGCGAGGAGCGTTTTCCTTGCATGCGCAGCGCCGTCGAGAGCGGCATCTACTTCAGAGTCACTCAGCGCTTTCATCCGTGAAGTTGGTGAAAATTCATTCGACAAGTGAACATGGCTATCAATCAAGCCCGGTAAAACATAGGCATCTCTCAAATCGATGACTTCGACACCCTCCGGGTGATCTTTGAAGCCTCGTTCTACGCTTACAATTCGCCCGTTTTCAATCGTGATTGACCGGTTCTTGAGGTAGCCATCGCCTGGAATAGCCAGCAAATGTCCAGCCTCAATAATGGTGGTGGTATCCTGAGCCTGGACCTGCCCCAGACCGAGCGAAGACAACGCTGCTAGAGCGGCGATCTTGATCAATGTTTTCATTTATCTCTCCCGATATGGGCAATTTGAACAAGCTGATTGAATTCGGCAAGCTGAATTGCCCAAATCGCCTTTGATTTGCCAGAATTTTCGCCCTATCTTCATCAATATACAAAGGATTTGGTATGCGATCTTGCGTTTTTGCACTGATAGGTTTGTTCGCGGCACTTGTGGCGAGCGCGCAGAATGATCATGTGTTCGATCGCTCAGACCCTGAGACGGATCGACTGGTTGCAGAGTGTCTTGAAACAGATGGCGTCAATATGCTCGAAGGCAGCGATGTTATCTGTTACAACTCGGCGATCTTTCCGGAACAATTCCTGAAGCTGAACGCCCTGCCTGAAGCCAGCCGCATTATTATCACCAGCCCCGGCGGCAATGTCGCAACCGCGCGCGGCATGAGCGCGATCCTAGATGCTCGGGCAGAACCTGTGGTCATCGCGGGTCAATGCATGTCAGCGTGCGCCATGGTGATCCTTCCAGGGCTCGATAAGGTCCACATACACCATACGGCCCACATTGCCGTGCATGGCATCACGATGATGGATTATCGCACCTGGTGGGGATGGCTCAAAGAAGGTGCTGCGCCAACACCAATGGCGCTTATGGCGGCTCAACTTGGCTATGATTTCGGATATGTCCTGCATCGCAGCGGTATGGACCATATGACCGACCATCTTGAAGGGCAAAAGGTTGAACTCGGCTACATCCAGGAAATCAGCGACCGAATGTACGACGCGGCGCTCTTGCACGATTGCCGTGTGGATCCGAAAGACTATTGGGGCATGCTCGATGCCGGCCATATTCAGGATTTTCTAAGCGACCGTGTGATACGCATGGAGGCGTTCGCACAGTCCTTCGATGATCCCAACAATAAGCTATTCAAGGCCATCGCGCAGCCCATTTCAGATCAGACTTATATCTTCAAGTCCGACCTAAGGGACGCAGACTGTTAGCCAAACGACCACACCTCATCACGCCCTGCTCTCTTCTTAATCGACTATTGCACAAATTGAGAATCCATGCTCACTTGCGAATGATTTGCAATCGCAGGAGCATACAATGTGCTATCACTTTCAAAATTCAGACATGCTCGACTGGCTCAAAAGTCAGGTTCGTGTTTTAGAAGCCTGGCGTGAAGACATTGCGACACGCCCACGCCTCGATCTCGAAATGGTTTCTCGGCTTGAACAGCACTATCAATGGCTGACCAAAGAAATCATGGACCTGGAATCACTTGAAAACGCTCGTCGAGACCAACACACCCGGCCAGTGCTGCGCGCTGTTTGACTAGGCAAGCAGCTCTTTGGGATAGGCCTCATATGAATGTTTCAGAACTCCGTGGTTGAGCAGAGTCTCCGCCATTTGGATCTCTCCAGACTCGTCGAAAATTCGTGTCCGGGTCCAATAATTCTCAGTCCGACGGCCTTGTGACAGCGCCACGATTTCGCGTCGGATCAGATACGGCGTTCCGACA
>JAYZAM010000157.1:0-3296 GCA_036339715.1 Pseudomonadota bacterium
ATATAAATAGTCTTCTTCCTGAATCCATGGCGCCGCCGAGGCCAAAGGCCACGGCAGCGCGCAGGCAAGCAGGATCAGTTTTATCAGCATCCCAAATATTAGTGTAATATTTGGGACTGATAAACTTACCTATAGTTGAAAACGAATTTGATCCGTCCAGAAGCGCTCCAGACGTGAAACCGTCTTGTTCAGCTGGCTGAGATCGTCCTGGCGGACACTCGCTGTTGGCTCCAGCGCGGTGGCCTGACGCTCAAAAAGGTCAACCACACGCTTGCGAACCTTATGGCCGCGCTCTGTCAGCTTCAAACGCACCGTACGCTTGTCGCGCTCCGAACGAGACTGGATCAGATAACCACCCTCTTGAAGCTTTTTTACGTTATAAGACAGGCTTGTACCTGCAAATGCACCGCGAGAACGCAGGGCAGAAGCTGGCGTTTCATCTTCACCAATCTCATAAAGGAGAAGCGCTTGAACACCCGTCAGGTGACGTTCGCCACCACGCTCCAGGTCGTCTTTCACGACATCGTGGAGACGGCGATGCGCCTGCTCCAGAAGCGAAAGAGATTTTACGAAAGATTCAGCGACGCTCACAGGTTCGCTCGCGACTTCAGCCGCGCCATAGGACATTGTCATTACCATCACCACTCAACTTTTGTTGTAGTTTGAGTAGAGTTACAGTATCGAACCTTATAATTCGTTAAGCACACCTTGTTTTGGGCTTGAATTTGTTAACAGAAGGGCCGAATTAGTTACCACTAGGGGCAAAATACGCGTAAAATCGCGATATTGAGGATCCTCATGGCCCTTAAATCTATACTTATTGGATTTAGCTTTACCGAACTCAGCGCGCTTCAAGTCGCCAATGCTCAAGACGAGTCTCTCTATGAAGCCGGCCATGGCGCACTGCAGAAGTTCGGAAGCAGCGCCGGAATTGCCGCAACACCACTCTGGGTACAGATCTGGCTTGTTATTCTCGGAATATGCCTGCTCTCTAGCGTTTTCTTTGTGAAGCGGCACGCTGTCGCAAGATGGGTGATTGGCGGCATCATCGTTTCTATTCCCCTCACCCCGGTCCTCGTTCGATCATTGGGCTTTCCTTTCTTGGGAGGGGCCATCGCGCTCGGTCATCTGATTTTCTGGATGCCCGCATTTTTGATGCTGATCTTTCAACGCCCGTTTCTGGACGAAAGCCACAGTAAACAATTTCGGATTTGGTCTGGCGCGATGACAGCGGCTTACGCCTTCTCTTTCATCTTTGATATCCGAGATACTTATATCTATCTCGGGCATGTTCTCGGCTAAGATCCGAACGGCGTTCCCCGCGCCGCCCAGGCGGCAACTTCGCCGTCCGCAATCGCGGCGACGGCACGCCAGACGGATTCTGTTCGCTGCATGACATAGGCGGCTTGCCAGCCAGCGAGGACATTGCCCGCCGAGTCGCGCATTTTATCGGCTACCGTCATTGCGACAGCGTTTTCACCCATGACATAATGGCTGAGCACCTCGCGTTCGACCGAGGCAACGCCTTGTCGTTTGTAAAAGCCCAGGAGCTTCTCTGTGTTCGTCGCAAAGTGCTCAGCGGACTTGAACGCGAACGAGCGCCCCGCTTGCGTTGTGAGGGCTGGGAATGCCCAATGTTCGGCAATCGCGCTCGCATCAAAGCGTTCAAACGCCGTTATATATGTCTCGCACCAGGTTTCGAGGTCGGTTCGGATCTCAGTCAAAGCTCAGCTCATCCTCACCGAGAGTTTCGAAATATTGTGCGACATCGGCATCGGATACGCCTTCAAGCGTATCGGGTGACCAGGCCGGCTTATGATCCTTGTCTAAGATGACAGCACGAACGCCCTCGATGAAATCGGCAGACTGAACTTTGCGCCATCCGATCCGGTATTCCATCTTCATATTGTCTTCGAAAGTCTCGCAAGAAGCGCCCTCCCGCACTTGGCGCAAGGCGACCTTCACAGTTTCCGGCGATTTGGATCGGATCGTTGCGGCCTGCTTCAAGGCCCAGTCCGAACCATCCGCTTCGAGACGCGCCACGATGTCTTCAGCCCGATCCCCGGCAAAGCAGGCATTAATCGCCTCCATGTGCGCCTCAAAGCTCCCGGCTGGAACCGCATGCGTCAGCCGAGCCAGAATTTCGCCGAGCATCTCGGCCGCGCCGGCGGAAAAATCTGCCTCGGCAATCTGCGCTTTGAGATTCGCCAATAACTCCGAAGGCAGGAAATGCGTGGCGACGCGGGCGGCCGCCACATCGGTGCCTTTAAGCCGCTCTCCAGTCAGCGCCAGCCAGGTGCCAAGCTCGCCCCTCAGCCTCGGAAGAAACCAGCCCCCGCCGACATCCGGAAAGAGCCCAATACCCGTCTCTGGCATCGCAAACAGGGTCCGTTCGGTCGCCACGCGATGTGATCCATGAACTGACAGACCAACCCCGCCCCCCATGGTGACGCCATCCATCAAAGCGAGATAGGGTTTCGGGAATGCCTTGATCGCTGCATTCATCCGATATTCCTCGGCGAAGAAGGCGCGTGCCTTCCGCCCGTCCGAAAGACCACTTTCGCGCAGCATGGCGATGTCACCGCCTGCGCAAAAACCGCGTGTGCCCTCGGCATGATCTATCACGACCAGATGCACGTTTGGGTCTTGCGCCCAGACACGCAAAGCCGCGTGAATGGTTTCGCACATTGTTAAATTGAGCGCGTGCAGGGCTTCGGGACGGTTGAGCGTGAGATAGCCAACGCCGCCGCTTGTCTTTGTCAGTACGGTATCAGTCATGCTCTCGCGTAACGCGACGCAGAAACCGGGTCCAGAGGTGACCTAGTGTCCACCTCCGAAAATCCCAGTACGAACATTATAGTCTGCGGCGACCTCATAGTCCGGATCATCAACACTATCGATCATCAACTGTCCGGCTTTGCTAAGGAGCTGGTGACAATCGCGCGAGAGATGCCGCAACTTAAGCGTCTTACCTTTGGACTCATATTTAGCGGCAAGGTCTTCAATCGCTTGCAGCGCAGATTGATCCACGACCCGAGAACGCAAGAAATCCACGATCACGACATCCGGGTCTTGATCCGGGTGGAAAAGCTCTGCGAACCCGCTGGTCGATCCGAAAAAGAGCGGGCCTTCAATTTCATAGACTGTCGCCCCGGGCGTCCGGATCGAGTCGCGTTGGATGATACGAATACGTTTGGCATTGTTCCACGCATAAGCGAGCGCACTAACAATGACGCCGACGACCACAGCGACAGCAAGATCCTGCCAAACTGTAACGCCGGTCACCAGAATGATTA
>JAYZAM010000158.1:0-5515 GCA_036339715.1 Pseudomonadota bacterium
AGCTGTTCAATCGAAATTCCTTCGAACATGTCCAGCGCCCCGTCGAGCGCGCGCAAGGATAGGACACTGGGCGTCCCGGCTGAGAATCTTGCCGCCCCGTCTACTGGTCGATAATCGCCATCAAAGGCGAACGGATCAGCATGGCCGAACCACCCTGGAAGGGGATTGCGCAATTGGTTTGCCAGATCGCGGCGCGCATAAATGAAAGCTGGCGCGCCAGGTCCGCCATTCAGATACTTATAGGTACACCCGGTCGCCAAACGCGCACCATCGCGCATCAGATCCAGCGCGACACACCCCGTAGCATGGCTGAGATCCCAGACAATCAGACTGTCATGCGCCGCGGCAACCGCCTCCAGACGGGCAATGTCTTCGATGACAGCGGTTCGATAATTCACCACGCTCTTCAACAGCACGCCGCCGCCTTCTAACGCGGACTCTGCTTCGCCGGACCCCAAACGCACGAAACTTGCCCCGGTCTGCGCACTGAGCCCCTGCGCCATATATTGATCAGTCGGAAACTCATCTGCCTCGACCAGAAGTCTTTTAGTATCGACGCACTCCAGCGCCGCCGCAGCCAGTTTGAACAGGTTTATGGACACGCTGTCGCAGACGATTACATCATCTGCGTCGGCACCGATCAGCCGCGCGAGCTTGGCCCCGACCGTCTTCGGCAGGTTGATCCAGTCTGCCTCATTCCAGGATCGGATCAGGCCATTCGCCCACTCCTCCCGCGCCGTTTTCTCGGCAGCCGCAAGCGCCGGTTGGGACGCAGGCCCAAGCGAATGCCCGTCGAGATAAATCAGGCCCTGAGGCAGTTCAAAACGTCCACCGGCGTCCGCCAAAGGATCTTGTTCGTCGAGCTGTCGAGCGGCGTCCCGCGTTGTGGGAGGGTGAGTCATCATGCGGGCCTTTTGCATGAGGTTGGGGGTCAGGACCAGAGGGTCGCTTGCCAAATTAAGTCAAACGCGGAAAAAGGCGCGTCATGAAAGCACTGACTGTTATCGGGGTCTGCGCCCTACTCGTCGCCGCCTGCACACAAGGCGCGCCAGATCTTCCAGAACCGAACGCCTCGACGACTGATGAAAGCGCCGAAATGACAGAGACAACAGACACGCCGGCGCTGCTCACCTGGACCGATCTGCTCTCGAGAGACCGCCCTGCTCCGACCATGAGCCTTAAGCTGGGCGACGGCGAGACAGAGATTGTAGATCTCTGGATTCCCGAAACATCCGGGCCCCACCCGGTCGTGCTCATGGTGCATGGCGGTTGTTGGCAGAAATCGATCGCTGATCGCACCCTGATGAATTACGCCGCCGAAGACCTCCGCCAGCGGGGGCTCGCGGTGTGGAATATTGAATATCGCGGCGTTGATGAGGACGGTGGCGGCTATCCGGGCACCTATCTCGACGTTGCTAAAGCAGCTGATGCGCTGCGAGGTTATGCCAGCGAGTATGATCTCGATCTCAACCGTGTGGCCGGTCTTGGTCATTCAGCTGGCGGGCATCTCGTAACCTGGCTCGCGACGCGGCCGGCGCTGCCTGAAGATAGTCCGCTGGCGAGCGGTCAGCCCTTAGAAATGATCGGGCTGGTCAACTCTGGCGGGCTAGCAGATCTCGAGGCTTCAATTGATGTCACCCAGTTCGAATGCCTGGGTGCAATCGTCGATGATCTGACCGGAGCGCCCTCAGAATCACGTCCGAATGTGTTTTCAGACACCTCACCTGCCGAACTGCTTCCGGTGCCGCCAGACTTTGTCAGCGTCAGTGGTGCGATGGATAGGATTTCACCGCCCGCTCTCGCCGAGGACATCGCGGCTAAGGATCAGTCTGCGGGCGGCTCGGGCCGCGCCATAATTGTTTCGGGCAATAATCATGTGGATCTGGTCGCCCCCGGAACCGCCGCATGGGAGGCCCAGGCCAGCGTCCTGCAGGATATGCTAGCGGCGCGCTAGGCTTAGGAAGAGCGGAAAAGAGAAACCCGCCGCGAGCCCGCCAAGATGCGCAGCCCAGGCAATTTGCATGACCCCGACATCGCCGCCAAGAAAGGCGAGCACGATGTTGATCAGGATCCAGGGCACACTCATCGACCACGCCCCGCGCCAACCGTTCTGCAGGTACCCCACTGCAGGCAAAAGGCCCGAAATCGCGGATGACGCTCCGATCGTGATACCGTCTCTAGCTTCGATCGCGTATTGCAGCATTTGCGCGACGCCGCCTCCGATCGCGCAAATGGCAAAAAATACGAGAAACAGGATCGCACCCTTAGGTGTATTCGTGAGGGCTTTGGCCACGATCGGACCGATCGCGATCAACATCGCCATATTCAGCATGAGATGGAAACTTCCACCGTGGAGAAAGACGTGCAGGACATAAGGCGAAAAGTCACTCCATGGCCGCGAAACGTTTTCAAAAGCCGGACCGCCCGCGATGGCGGCGACTGAGAACATCCAGTCCTGCGTGCGAAGCGAAACGTTGAACTGGATCAGTGACACGGCCACGATCGCGCCAGTCAGCAACAGGATAACGGTTGGAAATCCCTTTCGAAAGATTGGCGGTTTCTCCGGCACCTGTCTGGGATCATTGTAGACTTGCATTCTCCCCATATGGCGTTTTCCGCGCCGAGCACCAGCCCCGCTCTGCCGCCACGTGATGGCTTGACCTTGTCGGGGCGGCGGCCACGATTGTTTCATGACTTTGACTTTTGATGATCTTCGCCCGCCCTGCCCGCATATGGATGAAACGCATTCGGAGTGGCGACGTTCAGTTCGTGGCTTCGTTGACCGGGAAATCATGCCGATTGTCGAAGAGTGGGAAGAGGCCGGTCGCATCCCGCGAGAGCTGTTCAAGAAAGCCAAAGCCGCTGGTATTCTCGGCATCGGCTATCCCACGGAATATGGCGGTGAAGGCACTGAGTTCGATCGCTTTCATGGCATTGTGACCTCAGAAGAGCTCGCCCGGATCGGCGCGGGGGGCGTGTCCTCAGAATTATTGATCCATGGATTTGGCCTGCCGCGGTTTTTGGCGCTGGGTACCTATTTTTTTAAAACGGAGATCGGCCGCAAAGTGCTGTCTGGCGAAAAGCAGATCAGTCTAGGCATCACCGAACCGTCTGCCGGATCAGACGTCGCGCAACTGAAAACCAAGGCCGTCAAAGATGGTAATGGCTGGCGCGTGAATGGGTCTAAGACGTACATTACTGGCGGCATGACCTCGAAATGGCTGACCACCGCCGTGCGCACAGGCGGCGAAGGCATGGGCGGGATTTCCCTGATGCTGATCGATCTTGAGAGCGAAGGCGTCAGCCGCACCGAACTTCCAAAACAAGGCTGGTGGGCCTCTGACACGGCGACAATCCATTTTGATGATGTGTTTGTACCGGCAGAAAACCTGATCGGCGAGGAAGACAAAGGGTTTTACGGCATTATGGCCAACTTCAATGGCGAGCGACTCGGCATGGCGGCAGGTGCTGCAGCTTCAGCACGTGTCTGCGTCGAGGAAGCCGCCGCATGGGCGCAAGAGCGGAAAACCTTTGGCAAACGCCTCGCGGATCACCAAGTCATTCGCCACAAGCTTGCCAGCATGGCGCAGCGGGTGTGGGCGACGACGACAATGCTCGACACCTATGCCTGGCATGTCCAGAACGGCAATACGCCCGTCGCGGAGCTTGCCATGCTGAAAGTGCAGGCGACTGAAACACTGGAATTCTGTGCACGCGAAGCGATGCAGATTCTGGGGGGCGCCGGATTTATCCGCGGACATCGTGTTGAACGGATTTATCGGGAAGTGCGCGTCATGGCGATCGGTGGCGGCTCTGAAGAAATCATGCGGGATCTCGCGGCACGCCAACTCTCCGTGTAAGCTTGATCCGGGAGGCAAAACATATGGACAGTTTCAAGGATAAAACCGTTGTTATTACAGGCGGTGCGACCGGTATTGGCTTCGGCCTAGCCAAACGGTTTGGCGCGGAGGGCGCGAAGATTGTCATTGGCGAGCCCCGCCAGAGCAAGTTGGATGAAGCTCTACAAACGTTAAAGGAGCTCGGGATTGAAGCCGACGCGATGGTAATGGACGTCACCGATCCGGACAGCGTGTCAGCCTTCGCTGATTTCACCTGGGAGACATATGGCGGCGCGCATGTGCTGATCAACAATGCAGGGGTCGGGCTTGGCCGAAAGCCTATGATAGATGTTGCGCTTGAGGATCTGCACAGGTTGATGAACGTCAACTTTTTTGGCGTCTGGCATGGCGCCGCGATCTTCGGGAAGCGCATGATTCAACAGGGTGAGCCTGCCGCAATCTACAATCTCGCTTCGGAAAATTCATTCTTCAACGCCATTCAGAACAGCGCGCCTTACATTGCCTCGAAACATGCTGTGCGCGGGCTGACCGAAGCGATGCGAGACGAATTCCCCGAATTCATCAAAGTCGGCATGATTGTGCCCGGCTTCGTCGCTTCAGACATGACCAAAGGGTCTGAACAGTTTGCCATGGACGCTGACACGTTCGCGGAAAAAGTTGTCGAGCAAATCCGGGCGGGTGAGTTTTATGTGGTCACCCATTCCTACAATATTGTTCGGATCAAGCCGATCCATGAAGAAATTGAAGCAGCCTACGAGCGCAATGCGCCCCGTTATGAGGGCGACGAGGAATATGATGTTCCGACTCTGATCGCACGTTTAACGGCCGGGAGGGACGGCACATGAACTGGCTAAAAAGCGGGTGAACCAGCCATCGTCACGGGACCGGCCCTGTCGCGCTGGTATCCGGATTATGAAGCCGAATTCGAAGCCTTCATTGACGGCCAAAAAAGACCCCGAACCGCAGCCAGTTCGGGGTCGATATGAGTTGGTATTGTAAGGAGGTGCCTGGCTAGTATTTGTAGCCAAAACCAATACCAACCACGAGCGGGTTGATGTCGACATCTGCATCGACCGTTGCACCCAGTGCTGAGGTGAAATCGACCGTGACATCTGGATTGATCCAGACTTTCTTGACGTCTGCGTTGAGGAGCCAGCCGCCTGGCTGACCATCGAGGTCATAGTCAAAGCCCACCTGCAGCGCCCCGCCAAAACTCGGGTCATAGTCAATGCCATCCGCAACAGATCCTTCGTCTTCATTGAAGAAGACTGTCGCGTTCTCACCGGCCCCGACATAGGGCTTGAACTGCGTGCCCGTGTCGAAATGATATTGCAGGGTGAGCGTTGGCGGCAATAACCAGACATCGCCAAGGTCGACATCGGCATTCGTCAGCGCCCCTGGAACCGTCACATTAGCCACATCCACATCATGCGGCGTGACCGCCAAGATCAGCTCTGCTGCAATATTCTTGGTGAAGAAGTAAGTGATATCCAGCTCTGGGACATACTGGTCACCAATATCAACACCGCCTGCGAGCGCTGTGTTGGCAACTGACAGGTCAGCACTCTCATCAGGCAATACGCCGATCACACGCCCGCGAACCATCCACGGATTGTCTTGCGCGTACGCAGCTGTACCGATGAGTGCCGATGTGG
>JAYZAM010000159.1:0-3242 GCA_036339715.1 Pseudomonadota bacterium
GCGGCCTGGATCGGACCGAGGGCGACCACGGACCAGGGATAAATCGCCATATCCGCAATTGAATAGTCCCCTGCGACAAAGTCCCGTCCATCAAGCTGCTGATCGAGCACTTTGTAGAGCCGGATACATTCTTCCATGAAGCGCTGAATTGCGGCAGGCATTTTTTCCTCGGCGCGGTTCATGAAGTGATTGAGTTGGCCCAGCATCGGACCAAAGCCCCCGACTTGCCAGGTCAGCCATTCCAATACTTTTGCGCGTGCGGCCGGCGATTGCGGCAGGAATTGCCCGGATTTTTCTGCCAAATGAATCAGGATCGCGCCGGATTCAAACACACTGACCTCATGATCCCGGTCATAAATAGCTGGAATCTTATTGTTCGGAGAGATCGCCAGAAATTCCGCGGAAAACTGCTCGTCTTTGCCGATATCGATCGGATGCACCTTGTATTCCAGACCCATCTCCTCGAGCGCGATAGAGATTTTCCGCCCGTTTGGCGTGGTCCAAGTGTAAAGGTCGATCATCCTGGTTTCCCCATATCCCGCTTAGGCGACCATCGCCTCGATGGCTTCTGCGACCGTGACTGTGCGCTGAGCTTCTTCCAAGTGCAAGAGCTCGGTCATCTTACCATTCACCTTCAAGACGCCCTTGCCGGCATTGGCCGGGTCGGCGAATGCCGCGATCACAGCCAGGGCCTGCTCAACATCTGCCGGCGTCGGAGCGAAAATTTCGTTTGCTGTCTCGAGCTGTGACGGGTGGATGAGTGTCTTACCATCAAAGCCAAGCAAGCGCCCCTGCTCGCACTCGGCTCTGAGACCGTCTTTATCGCCGATCCCATTGAACACACCATCAATGGCGAGAAGATCATAGGCGCGCGCGGCCGCTACGGTCAGACCGAGCGAGGTCTGAAAGGCGGTGCGGATCGGTGGGTCATTGATCCCACGCAATTCCTTGGCGAGGTCATTCGTCCCCATCACGAAGGCCGTCAAACGTGTGCGGCCCACGGCTTCGGCAATATCCTGAATATTCAGGATCGCCTTGGGCATCTCTATCATCACCCAGAGGCCCATCGTTTCAGCGGCCCCTGCGCGGCTCATCGCATCATTGAGGCGATCAATATCGCCGCCATCGATGACCTTCGGAGCAAGTATTGCGTCTGGTCCCGCTACGACAGCAGCTTTCAAATCATCCAGTCCCCATTCTGTATCGAGGCCATTGATCCGGATGATCACTTCGCGCGCCCCATATCCGCCCGCTTTGACCGCAGAGCAAACTGTGTCGCGCGCTTCAAGTTTGGCATCCGGCGCGACCGCATCTTCGAGATCAAAGATAACGGCATCGGCCGCCAGGGATTTGGCTTTTTCAAGGGCCCGTGAATTTGCGCCGGGCATATAGAGGCAAGATCGGCGGGGACGGTGGGAGGATCCAGACATGAGCGCTCCTTGACGGATAAAACAGAACGCGACACGAGTGCCCGTTCGCGCGCCCGAAATCAACACTCGCCCGGGGTCAATCATGGATGCGATCACCCTTCGAACCGCCACAGCCGGCGATTATGACGCGCTGGGCGAGGTGATGTTCGACGCTATTCATAACGGCCCGACCCATTATTCCGACGAAGAATCCAAGGCCTGGGCGCCTGCGCAGCGATCAGGCGCAGACTGGGCGGCGCGGCTCGAAGGTAAAACCATGATCCTAGCTGAACGCAACGCTGAAATTCTCGGCTTCATGTCGATTGAACCCGGAGGCTATGTCGACTTTGCTTATATCCGTCCCCAGAACCAAGGTTCGGGCTTGTTTCGCCAGCTTTTCAATCAGGTGCTCATGCACGCCCGAAACGCTGGAGAACGCCAATTATCCACGCATGCCAGCCTGATGGCGCAACCGGCCTTCGCTGCTATGGCATTCGAAATCGACTTCCATGAAACGGTCGAGGTGAGCGGCCAGAAACTCGCGCGTGCGCACATGACGAAATCCCTTTAAAGAGACACCATGACTGATTTTCCATTCTCTGGTTTCACCGCGCCCGGATTTGAACCGGTTCAAGAGACGTTTGAAGCAAATTTTGCCGATGATGCTGAATTGGGGGCCGGTTTTTCAGTCTTTCTGGATGGCCAGTTGATCGTCGATTTGCAGGGCGGTTTCTTGGACAGGGCCAAAGCCCAGACCTGGACCGCGGAAACGATCGTGCCTGTCTATTCAACGACAAAGCCGATCGCAGCCCTGACCCTAGCACATGTTATTGATGCCCTGCCGGCGGTCTATGAGACGCCCGTGGCTGATCTGTGGCCTGAGTTTGCCGCCAACGGAAAGGGCGAGATTACGATCGCCGAGCTTGTGTCTCATCAAGCCGGCCTTCCGGGCTTTGTTGAGCCGATCGACCCGGCGCTCTGGCTGGATCCGCAGGCCTGCGCTGCTGCGCTCGCGCCGCTGGCGCCGATATGGGAACCTGGATCAGCCCACGGTTATCACCCGCTAACTTGGGGTTATCTGATTGGAGAAATCGTCCAACGCATAGATGGCCGTTCGCTCGGAACGGTCCTGCGCGAAGATATTGCGGGCCCAGCGGGCATTGATTTTCAGATTGGTACGCCAGAATCGGACCATCACCGCATCGCGGAGATCATGCGCCCACGCGCTCTTCCCGATCTCGGCGAGATTAATGAGGCCACCCGCGCCGCATTTCTAACCAAATGGGCCTCACCGGACCGCGGCGGTGCCATCTGGCGCGAAATCGAGATCCCTTCCGCTAATGGGATCGGAACCGCAAAAGCCGTCGCAGAACTCTATGGTCTCTACGCGCATGGCGGGATGCTGGCCGAAAAACGCGTGATATCTGAGGCGAGTTTCGACGCGTTGACCCAAAGCCGCGTCAAAGGACAGGATCTGGTTTTGCCATATATCACAGAGTTCGCAGCTGGCGTTATGCACAACAATCTGGGTCTCTACGGTCCGAATCCCGAGACTTTGTGTCATTCTGGGTGGGGCGGATCCCTGGCGCTCGGCGACCCCGATCGACGCCTTAGCGCCGCTTATGTCATGAATCGCCAATCCAATAGTTTGCAGGCAGATCCACGTGCAACGCGCCTGGTTCAAGCTTTATACGGTTGTTTATAGGGAATTATCTACCTTGCGTAGAGATTTGTCGGGTTTGGCACACCTCTTGCTGTTTTCCCTTTGAGTTTGGAAACTCAAATCTCCACTTATGCTTATCTTGAACCCGGCGCACTAGCCGGGTTTTTCTT
>JAYZAM010000160.1:0-5727 GCA_036339715.1 Pseudomonadota bacterium
CGGGATCGTCTATCTCTTGCTTGCCTCAAGATTGCTCTTACCGAACCGCGAAGAGCTTACAGAAACGATGATGAAGACCGGCAAACAGTTTGTTGCTCAGTTTGAAGTCACACCCGGACATTTTCTCGATGGTAAGGTAGCGGTCGCAGGCATGTTTCCCGAACTGAAAGACATGACCGTCCGAATGATCCAGCGGGGGGAGCGGGCCCTGCTCCCACCGTATGATGAAGTCCGACTCGTACCTGGCGATTTGGTTATCGTCGCTGCGACGCGGCAGGCGCTGACTGACTTGCTGTCCGACAAACCCGCAATGCTCCAGGATATTTGGCAAAGCAGCGTCGCCGAAACAGAAGACTCCGATGATAGCCAGCTCGGACTTGTCGAGGCCGTGATAGCGCCCGGTTCGAGAATGGCGGGCCGCACCGTCGAAATGTTGGGCTTCAGACGTCTCACCAAAGCTGTAACGCTTGGAATACAGAGACGCAGCCGAATGATCCGGACAAAACTGGGCGAAATCCGGCTCGAAGCGGGAGATACACTCTTGCTCTGCGGTCCGATCAGCGCCTTCCGAGATCTTCGATCGAGCCGAGATCTAATCCTGCTCGAATGGTCACAGAGTGAATTTCCGACCACCGCGCGCGCTCAGGTCGCGCGCGTGATCACTATAATGATGGTGATTGTCGCAGCGCTTGGGATCGCCTCGATCACCTTGGCCTCCATAGTGGCGGCAACGGCGATGATTTTGCTGCAATGCCTCAACCACCGACAGGCTGCACGCTCTCTTGATTTGCGCATTTATTTGGTCATTGCGGCGGCGCTTGCGATGGGTGTTTCGCTCGAAAGCACTGGTGCAGCTCAGATGCTGGCGGAACTCGTTGTATTCCTAGCATCTCCATTTGGTACTTTGGCTGTGCTTTCTGCCATCTTTTTAACAGTAGCGATATTAACGAATATCCTGAGCAATGCGGCTACGGCTGTGTTGTTCACGCCGATCGCCATTTCAGCGGCGGAACAAACCGGCGCCGACCCGTTTCCCTTTCTACTGGCGGTGATTTACGCGGCAAACTGTGCCTTCGCGACACCCATTGCCTATCAGACGAATATGCTCGTTATGGGTCCCGGACACTACAAATTTGGAGATTTCTTAAGATTCGGCGGGCCATTGGTAATCATTATGTGGGCTGCGTTTACCATTATAGCCCCTTGGCGCTTTGATATTTAGATGCCTAGAATGCAAGGATGAAGTTAGACGAGTCGCTCTTCCAACTGCCAGGATTAAGGCATGGCCTCCGGTTCTACGTAACCGGTGCCAGCCCATGCCCCTACCTACCCGGTCAGATTGAACGCAAAGGCTTCACCCATCTAACGCAGGACAATCCCGACGCGCTGCATGATCAACTCAGCCGCGCAGGATTTAGACGAAGTCAGGGCGTTGCCTATCGTCCAGCTTGTCCAAACTGCAATGCCTGTCGATCGGTTCGCGTCGACGTGGCGAGATTTTCGCCGAGCCGCAATCACCGTCGCATCATGCGTTCGAACGCCGACCTGGTACGCCGCCCGGTTGAGGCGCGCGCCACGCGCGAATACTTCCGATTGCTCAAATCCTATTTGAATAGCCGCCATGACGGCGGTGGCATGTCTGACATGGGCTATCGCGAATTTTGCGCGATGGTGAATGATAGCCCCGTTCAGACGCTGCTATTCGAGTACCGCCTTGGTGACGCGGACGACGCGCCGCTGGTCGCGGTCTCGCTGACAGACGTTTTGCGCGATGGATTTTCCATGGTGTACACGTTTTTTGACCCGGCTTTGCGTCGCCGGAGCCTTGGGACGTTCATGATCCTGGACCATATCCAGCATGCGTCGGACCTCGGCTTGCCGCATCTATATTTGGGCTATTGGATCAAGAATAGCGAAAAAATGGATTACAAGCGGCGGTTTATGCCGCTTGAGGTGCTTGATGGTGGACGCTGGCGCCCTCTGGACGAAGACGAATAACCCATCGGGAGTAACCAGATGATCGACCGCCGAAAACTCTTAGGCGCCGCTACGCTTGGCGCGGCGGGCTTGGCCGCAACGGCCTGTAGCCAATCAACCGAGACCGCTGATGGCGTGGCCAGCCCGGCCATACGTCGCAAGAAGACCCGCCTGACGATGACGACCACCTGGCCGAAAGACCTGCCAGGACTCGGCGCTGCCGCGAACCGTGTGGCGGAACGTGTCGCGGAACTGTCAGATGGTCAAATCGAAATCCAGGTCTATGCCGCTGGAGAATTAGTCCCGGCGTTTGAAGCTTTTGATGCCGTTGCCTCCGGGAATGCGGATATGTATCACGGCGCAGATTATTATTGGCAATCCAAGAGCAAAGCCTACAATTTCTTCACCGCTGTGCCCATGGGGATGACGGCCGCCGAAGCGATGGGCTGGATTGATTTTGGGGGTGGTCAGGCGCTCTGGGAAGAACTGTCTGGCCAGTATGGCATCATCGCTTTCCAAGGTGCGAATACAGGGCATCAAATGGGTGGCTGGTTCCGCAAAGAAATCAATAGCTTGGACGATTTTCGTGGTTTGAAAATGCGAATTCCCGGGCTCGGTGGAGATGTCATTCGCGAACTCGGCGGTGCAGCGGAAGCGCTTCCAGGGAATGAGATTTATCAAGCCCTGCAGACGGGCCGCATTGATGCCACGGAGTGGGTTGGCCCTTGGAACGACTATTTCCTCGGCTTCCATCGTGAAGCAAAATATCACTATGGCCCCGGCTTTCACGAACCCGGCAGCGTTTTGGCAGTCGGCATAAACCGACGCAAATGGGACAGTCTCACCCCAACGGAACAAGCCATCATTCGAAGCGTTTGCAACGAGGTAAATCATCTGTCCGTTGGAGAGTTTACCTACCAAAATGGCGTTTATCTCGAAAAACTAGTCAACGAAGAAAACGTTCAACTGCGACAGTTCCCAGACGAGGTAATGAGCCGAGTCCAAGAAATCGCGGCGGACATCAGAAGTGATGCCGGCTCTGGAGGAGATCTGGAGCGCCGCATTTATCAGAGTTTCGAAGCCGGCCTGAAGAAAATGAGAGACTGGGCCGCGATTTCCGATGGGCCGTATCACGCTGCGCGAGAACTTTAAGGGGATCCTTCCAAACCCAAAAGGACTGAGGGCGGGCATATGGAGAATTTTGTCGAAGTCGCGGGAAAATACCTGCGCTATACCGGCTACGCGCTATTGCCGCTGCTTTTGCTGCCATTTCTGGTATTGGCGTTGCCAAAACCGCTGCACTCGCCTGCCAAGGTTATCACGAAACTTCTCGATAAAATCAGTGGCTTCGCCATGGTTTTTGCCGTCTCCGCTGCATTTCTGATCATCCTGATTCAACTCGCTGCAGTGTTATTGAGATATGTCTTCGGTCTCAGTTTCAGTTGGCTGAATGACAGCGTCGTTTTTGCATTCGCGATGATCTTTATGCTGGGCGCAGCGGCGACGCTCAGAGACGATGGGCACGTCCGTGTCGATATCCTGCGCCCCCGCTTCGGCCGCAAAACAACGGCCAGTATTGAAATGATCGGATCGCTGGCCTTTATCGTGCCGATCGGCATTCTAATCCTGTATTCGGCGTCAGGTTTGATCGCGCGAACGTGGATGGACCTAGAACCATTCAATGAGAGCGACGGCCTGCCCGTCAAATATCTGTTCAAGACGATGGTTCCGATCTTCGCCATTTTGATGATTGGACAGGCTATCAGTCAGGCGACCAAAGCCGCGATGATCATTCGCAACCTGGTTCCGACCGATGAAATTGCCCCGTCAAAGTCAGAGGGGGCGGTCTAATGGAACTGGAACTCATTTTCGCCCTTGGTATGTTTCTGTGCGCGATCTTTGCTCTGCTCGCAGGATATCCCGTTGCACTGACTTTGGGCGGAGTGGCGCTTATTTTTGGCTTTATCGGGGTGGAACTGGGCCTGATCCCTCTGCCAATTCTGCGCAACCTGCCGAGCCGAATTCTTGGCTCAATGGAAAATCAGGTTCTGATCGCGGTCCCGCTCTTTGTCCTCATGGGCGTTATCCTGGAACGGTCTAAAGTCGCCGACGATCTTCTGCAGACCGCGAGCCGTTTGCTGGCGCATGTTCGCGGGGGCCTCGGGTATGCGGTCGTTATCGTCGGTGCATTGCTAGCAGCTTCTACCGGCATTGTCGGAGCCACAGTCATCACCATGACCTTGATCGCGCTCCCGACGATGTTGCGTCAGGGCTATGACCCGAAACTCGCGACCGGGACGATTGCGGCTAGCGGCACGCTAGGACAGATTATTCCACCAAGTATTGTTCTGATTCTGTTGGCGGATGCGGTTTCAAATGCAAATCAGGCCGCCGCTATGCGCTCCGGTAACGGCGCGGGCGTCGTCTCCGTCGGCGATCTCTTCGCTGGGGCTCTGGTTCCCGGTATACTCTTAGTTGGCCTTTATCTTTTGTATCTGTTCATCACCGCCATGCTGAGACCATCGGCAAGTCCAGCCGCGAAAATTGATGAAACCCTTGCCCCGCTCAGCGCCGCTGAAATCGCCCGGAGCCTGGGCGCGCCGCTCTTGCTGATCATCGCGGTACTGGGGTCTATTCTCGCGGGCCTCGCCTCTCCAACGGAAGCTTCGGCCATCGGCGCCGGAGGCGCCCTACTCCTCGCCGGATTGCGACTGGCGCCCGAGCACGGACGCACCGGTGACCTCGGCAGCATATGGGCCGCCTTCATTAGTCTGTTGGCAATAGGGCTGCTCACCAATTTCATAGACCTAACGGTCAATCGGGAGTCGTTGCCAACCGGGGATATGGTCGGCATCGTCATCGCTGGACTGTTGAGCATTGTTTTCTTCGGCGGCCTGCTCACCGCAGCGCGCGTTCTAATCCGCGCCAAACAGTTCCGCAGCGCCATCACCTCAGGGGCTCAGATTACCAGCATGGTGTTTCTGATCCTGATTGGTGCCAGCTTGTTCGCCCTGGTCTTCCGTGCCTATGGCGGGGAGCACTATGTCGAAGCGCTTCTGACAAGCATTCCGGGGGGACTCTGGGGCGCATTGGCGATCACCATGCTGGTCATGTTCATTCTCGGATTCTTCCTCGACTTTATCGAGATCGTCTTCGTGGTCGTCCCCATCATTGCGCCGCCTTTGATCATTCTCGGTGCTGACCCGATCTGGCTGGCCATTCTGATGGCTTTGAACCTCCAGACCAGCTTCCTAACGCCACCCTTTGGATTTGCCCTGTTTTATTTGCGTGGCGCCGCACCGGACGGCGTTGAGACGATGGACATCTGGCGTGGCGCGATCCCGTTTATCGGACTTCAACTGATCATGATCGCCCTAGTCGCCGCCATCCCGGCGCTCGCTACTTGGCTACCGACCCATGCCGGGTAAACGAGGCGACCAAATGCGGATACATAAAGAAAAACGCCGCTGCTATCGTCAAAATAGCAAACGGCGTTTTGTAATTTGAACCCTGAGTCGGCGCTTTAGAATTTGACTTCCGGGGGCGTGCTCATGGCCACGCGATCTTCACCCAAATCGAAGAATTCACGCGGCTCGAAATTGAAGCTGCCGGCCACGAGCGATCCGGGGAATTGCTCCCGTGCCGTATTGTAGTCCTGAACAGCAGAGTTGTAGAAACGACGCGCGGCCGCGATCTTGTCTTCAATCACGGAAAGTTCGTCTTGCAGATCCAGGAAGTTCTGGTTGGCTT